>JAGVMI010000102.1 GCA_020053845.1 Candidatus Babeliales bacterium | reverse complement strand
CTAAAATTACCATGGCAAGTAAGAAAATTCCCTGGAGCATATTGCACCATGCAATTCCTACATATCCGCCCACGAGAGTGTACAATGCGGCGCCCGTGATGCTCAACGTTATTGCCGTGTGGTAGCCGATATCAAATGAAGAAGAGAAAATTCTGCCAAGTCCGACGAGGCCTGCGCAGATATATACCGCAAAGAAAGCTATGGTAAAAAGTGCACTTACCAAGCGAATGGTGGTTTGATGATGAGAAAACGAGTTGCCCAAAAAAGATGAAAAAGTAAGGCTATGGGAGTTTCCTGAGCGCTCGCGTAATTTGGGTGCTATAAACTGCCATGTGAGCAGCATGAAAAACATAAGGCCCAGCGCGGTCCAATATTCAAAAAGTCCGTTAATGAATACCATTGCGGGTAGGCCAAGAAAAAGCCAGCTGCTCATATCGCTTGCTTGTGTTGCAATCGCGGTTACCCAGTAATTCATCGAATGGCTGCCCACCATAAAGTCGGTGGCAGTCTTGCTGCGGCGATAGAAAAATATCCCTATGCCTATAATGGAAGCAAAGTAGATGATGAATGCGCTTAAAATGGCTATGTTCACAGACTAATCCTTGACTGTTAGCGAGCTGTTCCTACTGAATGTAGTGATCGTTGTGCAACATGTCCAGTGGGATGCCTTATACCGTGTACTATGCACAGTTGAATATGCGTATCGCATTGGCTGTAGTTATTTGTGCAATCTCGTCAAATGGCTCGCCGCGCATACTGGCAATAAAATGGGCGATGGTTGCAATTTGTTCAGGATGATTGCGCTTGCCACGTATAGTTTGAGGAGGCAAGAACGGCGCATCAGTTTCAAGCACTATATGCTTAAGCGATGTTTTGGTGACGATACTGCGAAGCTCTTCATTTTTCGGGTAGGTAACCGTTCCGCCTATACCAAGTACTAAGCCAAAATTAATTGCCTCTTGTGCAATAGATGAATCGTACGAAAAGCAATGCATAGTGCCTTGGAGTCCATGATTACGATACTCATCCAATATTTCTAATGTTTCTTGTGCGGCTTCGCGCGAATGAATAATAAGCGGAAGTTTGTAGTGCAAAGCAAGTTCGATATGCGCTTTAAAAGCATCTTGCTGGCGAGTAAGATTATGCTCACGATAACGATCAATGCCGCACTCACCTATGCCCACAATTTTATTATCTTCTTTATGCTTAACAAGCTCTTCAATCTGTTTGAAGTCTGCACGCCAATTCTCTGTGCAATCATTAGGATGTATGCCAACGGCAGCAAAAAGATGAGTGGATAATTGTGCGAGCGCAACGCAATTATTGCTTTCAACAAGGCTTGTTCCAACATTAATGATGCGTGTAACGTTCACTTGAGCTGCTTGTGCAACAATAGTGAGAGTGTCAAGCGATGTTGTTTTTGGTAAAGGAATGTCAAATTGTTCTTTTACCATAACATTAATGTGACAATGTGTGTCGATAAGCATAGTAACCTTTGAACATAAAAGGCGGATATCCGTTGTTTTGCTTGATGCGAGTCAGGCGTTGATTTGACAAACATGCATAGAATTACTATATCTTACACAGATGTCTTGGAAATAATAGATATTTGTATACAGTAGCAGTGTTTCAATAACCATCTATCCAAGGAGTAGCCTAATGAATAAGAGCGAGCTGATAAACGAGCTCAGCGAGGAAACTACCTACAGCAAAAAGGACGTTACCCGCGTCGTTGACTCACTCACCCGAATCATTGGCCGCACCCTTAAAAAGGGTGAAAAAGTGTCGATTACAGGGTTTGGTTCATTTTGGCTTTCACGTCGCCCAGCGCGTAAAGGCATCAACCCAGCGACCAAACAACGCATCGATTTGCCAGAAGTAAGCGTCCCTCGCTTCAAACCAGGCAAAAATCTTCGTGAAGTAGTTAAAACAGGTAGACTTGGCTAAAGGAAAGCTTTAGGCACAAGCCTTTACCTGCTATTTTTGACTTCCGGACCGCATGTAAGTGCGGTCTTTTTTTCCCTTTTCAATATGCGCTTTTTGCGGTATCCTCCTCATCTTGAGAGCGTCTTGTATATATACAGCTTTTTATGAGAGCAAGCCGTGATTGATATTGAGCTTCTGCGCACCCAACCAGACCATGTAGCTGCGTTAATCGCAAAAAAAGATCCATCATACGATACACAAAAACTTATCAAACTTGATGAAGCACACCGCGCTATGCAGCGCGATGTGGAAATGCTACGCCAGCAAAAAAATGAACTTGCACGTCAGGGCAAAGCAGGGATCACACCTGAGTTGCGTGAAGAATCAATTCGCATTGGCAAAGAATTAAAAGAAAAAGAGGTAGTGCTTGCCGATGTTGAAGCGCAGTTTCGTGCATACTATCTGGAATGCCCAAACATGCCCCAGGATGATGTGCCTGTGGGTGGCAAAGAATCAAATCGTGTAGTCAAGACAGTAGGAAGCAAACCTACTTTTAATTTTCCTGTCAAAAATCATGTAGAGCTGGGCGAGGCGCTCGGGTGGTTTGATTTTAAAGCGGCAGCATCCCTTGCAGGTAGTAACTTTGCTTTGTACAAAAAGCAAGCAGTGAGCCTTACTTATGCGCTTGCCCTTTTTATGCTCAAGCATAATAAAGAGCATGGATTCGAGCCTATCCTGCCTTCAGTACTGGTAAATGGACACTCTTTAGAGGTGACGGGAAACTTTCCTAAATTTAAAGATCAGGTGTATGCCGTTACTGAAGATAAGCTGTATCTAACGCCTACTTCGGAAATAAATCTTACCAATCTCTATCGCGACCATATTATTCCTGGTGAGCAGTTGCCTATTCACATGACGGCGTGGACAAGTTGCTTTAGACGCGAGGCTGGTACCTATGGTGCTACTGAACGTGGACTTATACGCATTCATCAATTTGAAAAAGTTGAGTTGGTAACCATCTGTGAGCCGGAAAAATCAAATGATGAGCTTGATCGCATGGTAGCGTGTGCAGAAAGCATTTTGCAAAAATTAGGATTGCATTATCGCATCAGTTTGCTTGCAGGGCAGGATTGTTCATTCCAATCTACAAAAACATACGATATTGAAGTATGGCTTCCTGGACAAGGCCAGTTTTATGAAGTGTCTTCAGCAAGCAACTGCGGTGATTTTCAATCACGACGTGGCCTCATTCGCTTTAAAAAGCATGTGGATAGCAAAACACAGCTTGTGCATACTTTGAATGCTTCGTCGCTGGCATTGCCGCGTCTCATTGTTGCATTGATGGAAACGTATCAGCAGGCTGATGGTACAATAGCGTTACCAAAGGTTCTTACTGATCTTATGATCTAGGTGTGTAACTATGGCACATAAGGGCATTTCTCACGACATTGCTGCCAAGATTCGCCACATCGAGATATATACACGACGTATGCTCAGTGGAGCGCTGGTAGGCGATAGCCGATCTGCGCTCAAAGGTACTGGGCTTGAGTTCGATCAGATTAGAGAGTATCAACAGGGTGATGATGTACGCTTTATTGACTGGAACGCATCAAGCCGTCTGAATCGCTTGCTGGTAAAAGAGTATATTGAAGAGCGTAGTCGCACGGTGATACTTGCGGTTGATATATCTCAGTCAAATGCGTTTGGTTCGGGGAAAGCTGAGCAGGTAAAACGTGATGTAATGGCGCAAGTTGCAAGCGTGCTCGCACTTGTTGCTGAGTATGGGCGCGATCGAGTGGGATTAATACTATTCTCAGATGAAGTGGAGTTATATATCCCTCCACGCCAATCTATTGAGCATGTACGTAAAATTATGCAGCAGCTTTTTACGTATCAGCCGCGCAAAAAAACAACGCGTATTGAAGCCGCGCTTGAGCACGTTATTAAGCTCAAGTTACGCGATGCAATTGTGTTCGTAGTTTCTGATTTTATAGATCATTCGCTCGGAAAAATGCTTCCGATTGCAGCGCGCATGTATGATCTTATTGCTGTCAGATGTTCTGATGCGCAAGAGCGTGCGCTGCCAAATCTTGGTTTTTTGACGATAGAAGATATTGAAACGGGGGGAGAGGCGCTGCTTGATTTGCGTACCATTGGTGCCAGACGAGTAAGTGCTTTGCTTAAGAATTTCGCTGATGAGCAAGCAGCAAAACTCAAAAGAAGCGGTGCTGAGTTGCTTGATGTTTCAAATGAGCAGCCTTTTATTGGCGATATTGTACGGTTCTTCAGACGCCGTATGTGTTACTAGGATAACAGGACCATGAACAAATACGGATTATATGATATTTATGGCATGCGCCATGTGCCATTTTGGCATACTAAAATATTCTATTGGAGTGCGGGAATAGGCGCGCTAATCATAGCAGCATGTATTCTTTATGTTGCACTAAGATGGTGCATAAGAAAATGGAGTAATGTGCACTACACGCCATGGCAACGTGCTTTGCATGCACTCGAACGAATCACTATAAGCTCAATCATTTCGCGTAGCGAAGCAGATCGCTTTTACTCGACAATTACTGTGATTGTGAAAGCTTACGTGAAAGAGCGATACAGCATTGATGCTCACGCACAAACAGATGCGGAGCTTATTACCAGTCTTGAAAAACTGGGGCTGGAACCAGACCTAGTTGAGGGAGTGCGCGATTTAGTACGCGATGCCGTTGCGGTAAAATTTGCCTATGAAGGTGCTATGGCAGATCAGGTGCGCAAACACCATGCAATAAGTGTTGCTTTTGTAAAACGCACAGTGCCGCAGCAAACTGAAGCGCAAAGCGGAACGCCGCGCGAACCGGCCGCTCAGTAGTACATACGTGTTTAGGGGACTTCTAAGTAGGGATAGTGTACGTGGTATATGATACTCATGGGCGCGCACGCTCAATTTACATTCACTGGCCATTTTGCCCGTATAAATGCCACTTTTGCCCTTTTGTGGCGCTGGCATCACATGATGCATTTATGGGGCAATATCATGATGCCCTCAAATCAGAAATAAAAACATTTGCTGCATCTTTGCAGGAGCACTGGGAGCTCGATACTATTTTTTTTGGGGGTGGGACTCCAAGTACGTATCCAGATGACTTGCTACTTGACATGTCTGGTACACTTAAAGAGGTGTTCTCTTTTGGGTCGCAAACAGAGATTACTATTGAAGTCAATCCGGGTACTGTACGTCCCGGCCAATTGCCGTTGTGGCGTGATGTAGGAATCAATCGTTTGAGTATCGGTGTACAAAGTATGAAAGACAGCGTGCTTGTTCAATTAAATCGTCACCAGCGGGCGGCAGATGTGCTAGCCTTGCTTGAGAACGCGCAGCAGCTGTTTGACAATATATCTGTAGATCTTATTCTAGGATTACCGGGTGTAAGCCAAGATGAATGGAAGGAGCTTATACAAGCGGTAGTTACATGGCCTATAAAACATGTATCGGTTTATTTCTTAACGGTGCATGAAGATACCCCACTTTACTTTAAAGTAAAAACGGGGCGTACTGCGCTTCCAGACGATGAAACGATGGTTTCATTATTTTATTGGACGCGTGATTATCTTGAGATACATGGTCTCGAGCAGTATGAAATGTCTAACTTTGCACGTCCTGGATATCACTCTCGGCATAACAGTGCCTATTGGGATAGGGTGCCCTATAAAGCGTTTGGGCTTGGGGCATGTTCGTTTGATGGTAAGAATCGCTTCCAGAACGAAAAAAACTTATTGAAATATATGGAAAAAGCGTCACAAGGGGGTGACGTAACTACATTTTGTGAAAGCTTAGAGCCACGGCAGATACGGCTTGAGCGTCTTATGCTCGGATTGCGGCGTGCGCAGGGCGTTTCACGAGATGTCTTAATGTGTGATTTTTCAAAGCGGGAACAAGATCAGTTTCAACAAACTATCGCATTATTCAAGCAGCAAGGGTGGCTGGTTGAGCGTGATAATAGATATACGCTTACTCCGGCAGGACTTGTTGTTGAGAATGAAATAATTGCCCGCCTTGCTCAATAATAGTTATTAATTGGTGTATGCATACGCACATTTTGTGTGTATGCGTTTTTTTACCTGTGGGGTAATACATGGCAAAACACGTCGGCGTTAAATTACCAGAAGATTTGATTGAGGTGTTGAAAAAAGGTGAAGTGCTTGGGATATTAGCTACTTTTTCTGAAAAAGGGCTGCCCCACACAACTCCTATACAGTGCATCTATCCTAAGGGACTTGAGAGTCTTCTTGTGTCGATCCATAAAGATCACACGGGTTATCACAACATGGTGTGGCAAAAGAAAGTAATGATATGCTTCATGGGTGAAAACAACGTAGCATATAGCGTACTTGGCCGAGCTGGTGTTGTTCGTGCGCCGTCTGTTGTGCATCCATTGATGAATGTTGTGCGAGTTGATATCATCGACATCAAAAGCGATCGTTCAGTGCTGACGCGTGTTGAATCAGGCGTTAAGTGGAGCTACACATCCTGGGAAGCCGAGGAACTAACCAAGGCGCTTATGGAAGAGCTCAAGGAGCTTGCACAGTCGCTCTAAATAACTGAAAGAAAGGGCCTACTGATGCCAACAAACTGGGTAATGCGCATAATGTATGCAGCAATCTTTGTACCAGGCATGGTAACTATGCTGCATGGTTCTGATGATGGTGGTTATGCTCCCGCAGTTGAGCAAGCACCGGTTATAAAAGAAGAGATTGTTGGGATAGACACGGTTGGCCAAGATGAGCCTCAGGGAAATTGGTTATTCAAACGCATATGGTGGGAACGTGCTGAGGCTCGCTACGAAAAAATACGAACAGCTCTAGAGTCGATCTTTGATGCTCGTATGGGCTTTTTTAATAAACGCACAGAGCTTGAAAGAAATGTGCTCGATCCTTTTTACTCATCAGTGGGTATAACACAGGGTGAGCTATCGGAACTGCTTTCGGATCTTACTGCTCTTTTGGAGCGCGAGCGTAAGCTTGATGGTGGGCTATCACCTCAAGAGCGAGATTTTTTAGAAAAGATTGAGCAAGATAAAGCGACTCTTGAACAGCTACAGCGTGATGTTGTGGCAGTAGGCAAGCTCGATGAAGATCTCGATGCAGCATTTAACCGCCTTGTTGAGCAAATAAACCGCGCTCGTGGCTATGAGCGAGAAGCATGGGGATACTTTAAAGAGATTGCGCGTGTGCTCAATGATAAAAAGGCACGTGAGCTTTTCTATCGCATGAATGTTGCATGGACAAACATTTCAGAAATTGTTGATTACATCAATAAGCCGTATGCGAATCACTTTAATCAAGTGGTAGCAAAAGTGCATGAGCAGATAGATCGCATCAAACAAGCAATGCAAATGCTCAAAGAAAAAGGCATTGACTTTAAAAGCAAGGCAGCGCGTCTGGAAGAGGAAGAGCAAAAAAGGCGTATGCAAGAAGAATGCCGTCGCATGATTGAAGAAGAAGATCAGGAGCGTGATGCGCAAAGGCGTGGCCATCAAACAGGTATATTGAGCCAAATAAGCCAATCGATTATTTCGGCTGGCACGTACGTTTGGGATACTATAATTTCTATCGTGACCTGGCCATATAGGGCAATTTTTGGCGCTGCACCATCCGCTTCACAGCGCGAGCAAGAAGAGCCCAAGCAAGAACTGGCACGTGAGCAAAAAAGCACACCTGAAGTACCGCCTCTGCCTTCTGCACAGATGAGCGCGCCTCAGCCGCCGG
>JAGVMI010000010.1 GCA_020053845.1 Candidatus Babeliales bacterium | reverse complement strand
CGATGGAGATGTGGCGTGAAGGGCAACGCAATGCAATACAAGTGCGAGCAATGCACGTATGCGGTTCATGTAAAGCATCCTCAATAATGTGCTTCATTGCGATGATACTTCAGTGTATCAGAAAATAGGGCGTCTTGCGCAGACGCCCTACATTATGCTGCGTGTGTACTGCTAGCTTCGCAGGGCATGTAACATTTCTTCTTTTTTCTTAAGCTCCGCTTCGAATAATCTTTTTTGCCTCTCATGCTCAGCGTTCATTTGAGCAATACGCGCATCAGAATCTTTCTGAGCTTGAGTAGCTTTTTGCTCCAGAGCAGTAAGATCGCGCGCCATCTTCTGAGCAACTTCATTATTTGAAGCTGTTATAAGAGATATGCTTTCTTCAAAGCGTTTTTTGTTCTCTTTTTGCAGTACTTGCATGCGCTCAGCTTGTTTTTTACGCAGTGCTTCAACATCTTCTTTGAGCTTTGCTTTAAAGTCTGCAGTTGATTGCGATGCTGCTGTATGCAAGTGAATCGCGCAGAGCATGAATGAAAAAATAAAGTAAATACGCATTGATTGCCTTTACTGCTTAGCCTGTTCAGTAACTTCACTTGCTTCTTGAGCAGATTCTTCTGATTGAGCGTAGTTTGTATAAGCCCAATATGTGGCAGCAAGAATACACGCTGTAATGACTGTTTTTGCATTAAAGAGATAAGTTCTGAAAAAACCAGCATTGTTGAGAGGGTCTTGCAGCTTTTGCGTGGTTTTTGGATCGGTGGTTTGTTCTTGTTGCTTTTTTAAATCTTTATCAGATGTGCTGATTTGAGTCTTGCTATCGTTGTTAGAACTTTCATCAGAGCTTGGGGTGTTTGTGTTGTGGTTTTTTGAATCAGCGTCAGAGGGATTTGTAAGATTTTGCTGGGAAGCTTGTTGATTTTTGGCGTCAGCCTTAATTGGATCAGCAAGATTATTAATCATTTCTTTCACTATCCTGAATTTCTTTACTTCACTAGCTTTTAGATTCGCCGCATGCTGCTCTATAGCTTCGATATTGCTTTGTATGGTTTTTATATCAATACCTTCTATAATCAAATTTCGAGATGCAGGATCCTGCAAAGCCTGATTAAGCAGCTTCCAACTAGCATCACTTCCACGGATAGCACCCATTTGTGACTGCAAAGCGTTTTTATTTTTTACGTGCCCGCCATCAATCAGGTTGCGCAAATTTGCTATCTTCGTATTAACATTTGCGAATGATTTTTTTGGATCATTCGAAAGCGTTGGATGCTTTGTTGTTTGCGCGGCTTGCAATAGAGTAATGCCACTGCAAAGTAAGACTGAGCAGATGATGCGTGAGTAATTCATGAAGTAGTCCTTGTTTGCTTTAAGCTAAAAATGTTTTCGTAGAAAAGTAGTGGATGCATAAAAAAGGGACCACTCTGCAGCGGCCCCGTGAATGCTCTTTTTGTACTGCTTATTTGCGCGGTGTGCCGTACTATAAAACGATCTTACTGATCGCTTTGATTATTTGCTGCTGCAACGAGTGAAGGATCATACGCTAGCTGCTTTGATGGGCCAAAGAGCATTGATCCAAGCTTATAAACACCAACCACTGCAAGAGCTGTAATAGCAGCAAAGCCAGTTTTATGGCTTATTGGCAGAATGTTCCAGTGGAATGAAAGAGGCAGAAACTGTTGTGCAACATTCAGCTCTATATCTGCTTGCATTTTTGCAACAACAAATTTGATTTCATACTTACTAGGTGCCTCGTCTCCTATAATGCCTATATAGTGGTTTTCTTCATAGTCTTGCACGGATTTATACGCTTTTGCAGCTTCCTGTGAGTACTTTTGATGATCACCAAGAGCCTTAATACCTGCTCCAATTATACCGTCATGATCATTGCCTGCAGCTTCGCTATGTATGTGTTCAACTTTTTCGCATACTATGCGTGAAGCCATTTTTTGTGCAAGTGCTTTAAACTCTTCAATTGGCAGTGAGCAAACTGATCTTTGCTCCAAATCTGTATCTGTGTAGACACTAAGATCTGTTTTGAGCAACTCAAACATATCTTCTTCTTCAGGAGTCATATGCTCACATAGATCTTCGCAAGAAGAAGATGGAGTTGAATATGAGCGAGCTACTGGTATATCAGCGTGTCTTTGTGGAACGTAGCTTGGCGGTAAAGATACATTGTTGTTATTATTGGACGTGTCGTAATTAGCAGCATGTCCAACCGGCATCTGTGAGTGATATTGTATGTATGAGGAACTATTTTTATTATTATCTGATTCATTGCCTGAATCACTGTCTAGATCATCTAACGAATCACGAAAAGGAGTTAACCGTTTGTTGCTGGTATGTGAAGTTGAAGCACTTGAATAGGATACGCTTGTTGGCGCTTGATTGGTGCCACTGCGAGATGGAAGATAGCTACGAGAATCTTGGCTTGCTGTAAGCGGTGATAGGGCAGTAGCGAGCGCTATGCATAGCGCATAACGAAATGTAATCATACGATTTCCTATGATTATATTGTATGAATTAATTACAAAGTAGCAGTAGTATAGTGTGCTTTGGATTATGCGTGAAGATTATCATTTGTTTCAGTTGGCGTATGTTGGCTTATTTTTTTATTGCAAAATAATGATGAAAAAATAGTGTAAGCGCCAAGCAATGCAAATCCGCATACAATACCAAAAATGCACTGATAACGTGTGGGCAATATGCGCATATGGAACGATGTAGGTAGAATTTGGTGCGCAATACTGAGAGCTATGCGGGGCTTCATTTTGTTAATGATAATAATCTTTTCATCGTAGTCTGTTACGTTTTGCTCATCTTCTGTTTCCACACTCATATTTTGTACGAGATCGCGGTGATCTTTCAGAGAACGATAATATGTGAGTGCATTAATTCCAATGCGCATGCGATTATCATCTGCGCAAAGGGGATCACGGATTTCTCGTTCAAGTAGTTCAGTCGATTTAGTAACTAATGCTTCATAGTGAGCGTTGACGTACTGTTCAAACTTCTGAGCAGATGCATTTTTCAGTAAAGGAAGATTTGTAAAATTTAAGCCATGCTCAAAAAGAGATAGGAGTTCTTCTTTCACAGCATCATCGGAGTATTCTTTTTCCACATTATCAGATGAGGGTATAGGGATTAATTGTATTGGCTTATGGAATCGTGAGTTTACTTGTTCAGCAAGCCGCTCGCGATCTTTCAGACTATGAAGTGCATTAGTGCATTCTATGGGAGATTTGCGGTGAAATTTTTCATCCGCTTGGCTTGTAAAGGTAGGTGTGCCTACCGCACATAGCATGAGAGGTATGAGTAAAGCAGCGTATTTCATAATTTCTCCACAAAAGTTGTGTGGCGGGCAGATGTAAAGCAGGAGCAGTATAGTTCCCTTTATGTGTCCGGTAAAGCTCATGGCGTAATTTCACACTTTTACGCAGCTGTGGTACGCTGAAAGTGCGGTATAATAAGGCCTTATAGCTGAGTGCAAAGCAAGAGTGCGTGTCATGATGCGTATTAACAACCTTTCCATAGCAGTAGCTGATAAATCAGTTGCTCAAAACGTCAGTCTTGAGCTTGCTGCAGGATCAGTGCATGCAATGATGGGCCCAAATGGTTCGGGCAAAAGCTCACTTGCGCAAGCTATTGCAGGCCATCCGCAGTATGGGGTAGTACAAGGCTCTATCGAACTTGATGGCATTGATATCTGCTCATTGAGTATGGATGAGCGAGCGCGCAGGGGCATTTTCCTTGCCTTCCAGTATCCTTCTGCTGTGCCGGGGCTCAAGCTGAGCCTATTTCTTAAAGAGATATGTTGTGCCGTTTGGCCTCGCGATGAGCAGCCACTTTTTGCGCAGCGCCTTGCTGCAGCGCTCGAAGTATTAGGCCTCGCCCCTACTTTTGTGGAGCGCAATCTGAATGAAGGGTTCTCAGGAGGCGAGCGCAAAAAATGTGAAATGCTGCAGCTACTTTTGCT
>JAGVMI010000100.1 GCA_020053845.1 Candidatus Babeliales bacterium | reverse complement strand
TTTGCAGATACGTGCACGATACCATTAGCATCGATATCGAATGTTACTTCGATTTGTGGTACGCCACGTGGAGCTGCAGGGATGCCATCGAGCCTGAATTGGCCGAGCGATTTATTGTCTTTAGCAAACTCACGCTCACCTTGTACTACACGGATATCAACTGCTGTTTGGTTATCTTCAGCGGTTGAGAATACCTGTGATTTCTTGGTTGGGATTGTGGTGTTGCGCTCGATAAGACGGGTTGCAATACCGCCGTAGGTTTCGATACCTAATGAGAGCGGAGTAACATCAAGCAAAAGTACATCAGTTACTTCGCCTGCAAGTACGCCACCTTGGATAGCTGCACCATCAGCAACTACTTCATCTGGGTTTACTGAGCGATTTGGCTCTTTACCAAAGAAGTCTTTTACCAGTTGTTGCACTTTAGGGATTCGTGTTGAACCACCTACCAAGATAACTTCGTCGATATCCTTTGCAGACATGTCTGCGTCTGATAACGCCTTTTTGCATGGTTCGAGTAAGCGTCTGAAAATATCTGAGCAGAGTGACTCAAGTTTTGCACGAGATATTTTCATAGTGAGATGCTTAGGCCCCGTTGCATCTGCGGTAATGTATGGCAAATTAATTTCTGTTTCGTGCAATGTTGAAAGCTCTTTTTTAGCCTTCTCAGCCGCTTCTTTCAGACGTTGCAATGCCATCTTATCTTGATGTAAATCAATGCCAGATTCTTTTTTGAATTCAGCGATCATGTAATCAAGTAATACAAGATCAATGTCGTCGCCGCCTAATTGTGTATCGCCGTTTGTTGACTTCACTTCGATGACGCCGTCACTTATGTCAAGAATGGAAACGTCAAATGTACCGCCGCCGAAATCGAATACAGCAATCTTGCCGCTCTTCTTTTTATCAGCGCCGTATGCGAGAGCTGCAGCTGTTGGTTCGTTGATGATACGCTTTACTTCCAATCCTGCAATCTTACCAGCATCTTTGGTTGCTTGGCGTTGTGAATCGTTGAAGTATGCGGGTACTGTAATAACTGCTTCTGTTACTTTTTCGCCCAAGTAATCTTCTGCGATTTGCTTGAGGTGATTGAGTACAGATGCTGCTATTTCTTGTGGCGAGTATGCTTTGCCTTGAATTTCTATTCCTGCATCACCATTTTCGCGTGCAACTACTTTGTAGGGCATGCGTTTTGCTTCGCCCGCAATTTCATTGTACTTTTTGCCAATGAATCGTTTTGCAGAGGAGATGGTGTTTTCAGGATTGGTTACCGCTTGGCGTTTTGCGAGGGTGCCCACGAGCCTTTTGCCATCTTTGGTAAATGCAACGATGGAAGGGGTGGTGTTATCGCCTTCTTTATTAGGGATTACTTTTGGAGCTCCACCTTCCATGAATGATACAACGGAGTTGGTGGTACCGAGATCAATTCCTATAATTTTGCCCATGGTGTACCTCTTTATATAGGGTTTGATTTCCATGTTATGAGGCATGCGATTATGCCTGCTTAAATTATAGAGGATGTCGGGGATTAGTGTCAAATCACGCTCACCTTATTTTAGTCACCTACACTCAACTTTCCTGAGCCATATTTTACACTAATACTTAGCTGCCAGCATTCACTTCGCATAACCTTTCTTTATTTCTTCTTCCGTATGCCCCCTTCAGCCCTTCGCGCGCCGCAGCACTCCGCCTCACCCCCTCGCCCTTGCACCCATCGCATTCGCTCGGGGACACAGGGCTCGTGGGCTCATCTTCGTGAAAATGGGGAAAAGAGTTTAGGGGGAAAGGGAAGGAGAAATAGGGGGAAATAGTAAAGGATAAATAAAGGAAGCTAGGAGAGAAGGAAAAGAAAGAGGAATATACCCATTATAGGGAATGCACTATCACCTTCGCTTGGACTATATCACCTGGAATGCGACCCTAAACCCATGCGAGCATACACCCCACACCAACACACATACTCATTAATACGTACTATGTAACAATAAGGAATGATCATTATAAGGGAAGGCATACCAATTAAACAGACACAACTGAGTAACAAAGCAAAGCGCAGAGGGAAACGAACAAAGGCAATACGACGCGCAAATAACAGCGCAATCAATAAACTAACCAATCGAACGACATGCACTAAAAAGATACACCCATATAAACCAATATACGTCACTATAGGGGAAACAAAGAGAAGGGCGATGCATAGGTAAGGCACATGCGTATATACCAAAGAACGGTAATCTCTATGCACCTCAACTAAACGCTCGTACGACATGATGAGCGTCTCTATGAAGAATCCTATGACTATAATGGTAAATAGTTGGAAAATCATACTGCTTACCAATTCCTGTGAAGCAGATCTATAGAGAAATACCACGAATGATACCACTAACCCTAAAAGGGGAAAGACCAGCCCTGCTATGCGTGTCGTAAGTTTTGTGAATGCAACGTCGATCGATTTCGTATCTCGATGATGTGCATGAGATAACAATGCGGTGTCATTAGAGCCAATGGTTTTGATGATGACACGATAAAATAACAATGCCCCATCATTTGCTACCTTATATATACTCGCCTGCTGTGCACCAAGTATATGCGTTAAACATGGTATGATGAAATTACGCTCCGAGAGGCTCTTTACAACACTTGTTACCCACATAACAAATGAATGCTTGAAAAATGGCCGTGTAAAATGTATCGCTTCATCGCTTTGGCAGCTTGGTGGCAAAGATTGTAATAATGGTGCAAGCGATATGAGCGACACAATCGTTGTACTTACACGCACCACTACACGTGTGATCAGTACGCCCATTACGATAGTATTAGGATCAGTGCATCTCATCACGATAATAAAATCGATCAGCATCTCGATGGTTGTGTGCGCTGTTTCGATGAGATTGAACTGCTTGTTCCAAAACTGACTGTGATATAACAAGCGAATAGTAGCTACGAATGACTCTGCTGCAAAAAGCGCAAGCGCGATGCATGTGTACGCGGTAACATGAGTGTGGAGTAATGCGTGTGCCGTCTGAGCGACTAAGTACGCTACCAGTGGTGCTGCAAGTGCTGCGATGGCGATACGAAAGAGACATACTGTTCGTGCAAGCTGGTAGAAAGTCGATCGTGATGAAATAAAATGGGGTGCAAAGTGCGGGAGAGATTTTTGCAGTCCGGCATCGGTCCAGAGGACGGTGATGAAGATGATGCTTGATAAGGTTGCCCGAGCCGCAAAGGCGTCGGGGGGTAGTGTGTAAAAAAGGAGGTATGATAGTCCGGTATATAATATACGGTAGAAGCTATAGAGGAAGGCATTCCAGTTGCATGCGGAGGAGAATGCATCGAGAAGTTGAGACTGGTTCATAGGGTGCCTATACGCTTGTACATTATCTACCGTTATAGGTTATCACATTGTTGCTGTTTGTAACATTGTGTTAGCGGTGAGTTAATTCTATCCGCTAACGCCTTAAAACGTTTTGATGAAGATCGACGATGTTTGGTATGGCTTTCAAAGAAATTGTGCGCTATGATCGATTCTCGTTTGCGTTTATTCTTCGAGCGTGCTGATCGTGTATACGTTGCAGACATTGTGCGCTTGTGCTCTTCTGATCGTGCTGTATTTGACGGTGCCATAGCAAAATGCCTATTTTAACGCGCTGAAATCAATTTCACGGCGAGCGATACGATGATCGTGGCAAAAAATACTGCCGGCTGCATGGTGTAAGACATTGCAAGCCGCCACATGTGCAATGAGAGCCCTGCAAGTAAGGCGCACGTTGATACCCTTACCAGAGCAAGGAGTAATAAGGTGAGCACCGGTGATATATGCTCAGATGCCATACCAATTGCAAGTGCTAGTATGCAGCCAATGATGTAGATAATGCTGAGCGTTCCCGCTTGGGCTTTCGTTTCGAAAAGCTTTTCGTAGGTCAGTGCTATCGTGTCAGTTACTAAGATGATGAAGAAGAGCGTTACGATAAGTGCACTTGCTTGATCATGTATGTTGCACCAATCGAAAATCATTTGGTGATTGATGATACAAAAAATAAGAAGTGCATAGAGTGAGTTATATAATGCGGCAGTGATCAGGCTAAACAAGGCTACTTGAGATTCGTGGCTCAGGTTCTTGGCATGTGCAAAGCCAACTCTGCTTGATGTGTTGAGTACTTTGGTGATAATGGTTGCCCCATTGTGCACCAGATTACTTGCGAGTTTGAGCATACCTGCGTACACCGCACCAAACTGGTAGGCAAAAAGTGGTACGAGAAAATTGCTTGAGAATGGAAGTATGCTTACCTGGGCAAGCGCATTGAAAAAGCGCTGCTTGATAATTGTTGCTCCCGATTCTGCGTGATCAGGGGTGTCGTACTGCGGCAGTGTTGTATAGTAGCCATAAAAAGCATACGCAAGCACAGCGCAGGATATGCCCGCAAGGACTATAAAGGGAATAAAGATCACTGCAGGTGTTATCGATTGGTGCAAAAAATACCATCCCCATACGCACATAAGGTAGGTAACAAGCATGGCAACTTCGGTAAGTGCTACAATGTGTCCTTGGAATATGAGCTGGTGCATCGTCTTGAGGGGTCTGCGCAACGCTTCGATTCCCGATAGGATAATAATGTACCCTATGAGCTCCCCGACATCTGATCCTGCTATGTACTTGAAAAGTACGAGGCATGTGCAGGCAAGTATCCAGACCACGCACGTAGGCACAAAACTTTTGATGAGAAAGTGCCGCGCTTCTTGTGCGTTCAGCGTCCATCTACTCAAAAAAGCACTTAGAGATGCTTCAAGTCCCATGTCTGCTATGAAAGCTATAAGGTAAACCAGGGAAAACGTCGTCCCTACAATTCCGTAAAATGCGGGAGTTACTGTTCTGAAAAGAATCGTGTGATGTGCAGCCAAAAGCAAGTGGTAGCCCACTACTTCTACTGCGCTCCAGCGCACACTGTGCAAAAAATGGCGAATAATAATCAGAGACATAGTACTTGTTAGTATACTCTAAATTTTATGTGTGTCGCCGTTTTTCATTCCCGCACTTTCGTGGTACCCTGAGGTAAGCGGGTAAAGGTTGATGGGGCACTCAAGCTTTGCTTTCCTTCGCGCTATGGAATGGAAAGGAGAGTCGATGTTTTACCTCAACGATCTGGTGGTATATGCCGGACATGGTGTTGCGCGCGTAAGTCGCATATTTTCTCGACGTGTTGGCGGGCACGTTACCGATTTCTTTGAGCTTACTTTTCTGAGCAAGCAAATGACCATCTTGGTTCCTGTTGCCAATGCCTCTATGGTTGGCATTCGTCAGCTCAGCGCTCGCAATACTGTCGATGCGGTATTCAAGCTACTTGCAGAACCAACAGAACCCCTCACCCATGCAGATGCAGTTACCACTAACTGGAACAAGCGGAATAAAGAGTACCAAAGTAAGATTAGGACTGGAAATCTTGCTGAGATTGGCCAGATATATCGCGACCTCAAGGCTCTTGAGCGTTATAAAGGGCTTTCTTTCGGAGAAAAAAGTCTTCTGCAACAAACTGAAATGCTTCTTGTCGAAGAAATTGCCCTAGTATACAGTGTTTCTGAAGAGGAAGCACAACTGCTTTTAAGATCTTTCGTGAACCAACTTCGTGCAAAGCCAAGCAAGCACCCAAAAATCGACATGGAGGGGTTCAACTCATTGTAATAACGATTCATGCTTGGCACCACTAAAGCGGCACATGACTACTACACCTTCTGTTATCTTTATATATGGTCCAACCGGAGTCGGCAAAAGCGATCTGGCGATCTTACTTGCGCAGCACACGCCTGTAGAGATCATTAATATGGATGTGGGGCAGTTCTATACTCCCATTACTATTGGAACTGCAAAACCCAATTGGAGAGCTGAGACAGCCCCGCACCATCTTTTTGATATTATTGATCAACCGCGCAACCTTACCGTGAGCGACTATCGTGCACTACTCACTGCTACACTTCAAGGGGTCTGGAGTAGGGGACGTATGCCGGTTGTTGTTGGCGGATCAGGATTTTACCTGAAGTCGTTTCTTTTTCCACCTCTTGCCGAGCCTAACATAACCTGTGATCTTGAAGCGCTCTACGGTACAGATGCTGCATGGTGGGATATTCTCTACGATATCGATGCGCAACGAGCTCAAGCTATACATACAAGTGATACCTATCGTATTAAACGCGCTCTGGAGATATGGCACAAGACTGGCGAGAAGCCTTCCCAGCGCATATTGCAGTATGAGCCGGTTTGCCCATATCGCGTCATTTTTGTTGCGCGAGATCGTGCCCAATTGTACGCGCGCATTGATGAAAGAACGATCCATATGCTCAAAAATGGGTGGATCGAAGAAGTAGCTGCGCTCAGATCCACGGCATGGGAAGCGTTTCTCAAGACAAAAGCACTCATCGGGTATCCAGAGATATTGCACCATCTTGAAAATAATCTTGATCTTAGCAAAACGACACAGATCATTCAGCAAGAAACGCGCCACTATGCAAAACGGCAGTTTACCTTTTGGAATATGCTCAAGCGATCCATAGAAGCGCGCCACCAGGCGCATCATCCTGCCGTTGAACTAGCAACAGTCAACTTGACGCATACGCCCACAGATCGCTATATTGAGTCACTACTGTATCGTATAGAAAAGCAGCAGTACGTTATCTAAGGAGTGTTATGTTTGAGCACAATACCCCCAATAACACGGCACCATTATGCCGATGTCAATCAACTGCTGGTTTTTTCATGACGCACCGCCAAGCGAGTTTTGCAACAGCAAGCGTCTTATTCCTTTTCTTTTGCGGATTTATTTCCGGATACTTCACCGGTAAGCGACACACAGTTGAAGAGTTTTCTGCCCAATTCCATCAAGAATCATTTGCCGACCAAGTGTACTCCTCGCTGTGTACACTCTACGAGCCTGAAAAAGAGGTAACCACTCAGCTTGAAAATCAGCCAACACCTGCAGTAAGCATTCCCCAGCCTACTTGTGCAGAGAAAAATGCTGGTGCGACTGAGTCTGCAACCATTGCTCTACCCATAAATACTCCTTTGCGCGAGTATTATGCTGAACTTATAGGTTTTGGTACACAAAAAGCGGCTGAAAAGTTTGCTCAATCACTCCAGAAAAAAGCAATTAATACCAACGTCAAAAAGCGCCTAAGTAAAACAGCAAAGGGACGCAAAGTATATTGGTATCAAGTCGTCACCGATAGGTTTGTTTCACGTGAAACGCTTGAAAGACTGGTTGACAGAATTGCTAGAGAAGAGAAACTTAAAGACACCCGTATAGTCACCTGCTAGATAATTGCACGTGCTAATCAAAGGAAGGCAGCACGCATGATATCAGACATCAGACAGCAGCTCAAAAATCCTGTATTTAAAACCATTCTTTGGGTTACCGTTATCTCCGTTTGCGGCGGTTTCTCCGTAATTCCCGCACTATTGAGAAATGTTTGGTCTTCAGGAGGTCCCTGGGCAATCAAAGTAAATGGATTCGAAATCTCTCGCACTGAATTCATGCGCGAAATTAGCGATAAGAAAGATCTGCTTACCCGCTTGCGCGCTCAGTACGGCCAATATGCTGATGCATTACTATACTCTATGGGGCTATCCCCCGATCCACGTGCACTTGCATTTGAATCTATGATTCGTGAAGAAGTAATAGATCAATCTGCTAATGCGGTAGGACTGCACATTAGTCCTGACTTTATTAATGAAAAATTACATGACCCATCATTCGTAGCGCGTGATCTTGGTGCGCTTGTGCCACCTTACGTATACGACCAAGATGGATCTATAAATCCTCGCTTGTTGCGGGATGTTCTTGCAAAGCAAGGCTTGCCAACACATCTTTTTGAAAGAAAGATTGAGCGTGTTCTTGCACAGCGTATTATGCTCGAGCTCCTTATGCTCTGTTCGTATGTGCCTGATTTTGTCGTGCAACAGCGTTACATGGCAACAGTTCCCGCGCGCCGCTTTTCTATACTTACCTTTCCGCTTGAGCAATACATCCAGCATGAGCAAGAGCAAACAATAACGCAGCAAGAACTGCAAGAATTCTTTGATGTACAAAACAAGCAACTTAAGCGTTACTGGACTCCAGAAAAAAGAGCCGGCGTCATGTGGACTTTCTCTCCAGCATCTTTTGCTACGTCCGTTTCTGAAGAAAAGGTTCGCTCATTTTACGAAGAAAATAAGTCAAAGCTCTACGTCAATGAACCAACCAAAGTTCAGGTTCGCATAATAGCATTATCTTACAATGATGAGTTGAGCAAATTTACTGCGCGTGCTCAAATAGAACAAGCGCATGCACAAGTTACTCAAGAACCTGAAAAATTTGCTCAGGTTGCGCGTGAGATTTCACAGAATGAATTCGCAAGCGATGGTGGACTCATGCCGTTCTTTGCTCGCGGAGAGCATGATAAGGTGATGGAACGCGCTGCGTTTCTGCTCGCTCATGATGGTGATATCTCCGCTATCATTGAGGGTGCAAATACCTTCTTCATACTGAAACGTGAAGCAAAAAAGCTACAAGTTTACAAGCCTTTTGAATCAGTGCGCGAAGAAATTAGAGCGCAACTGACCAATCATGCGTTCAAGCAAGAATTTCTTGATGAGATGAAACGCATGACGCAAGCTGCTCAAGAGCTCGACGAGCAGGCAATTCATAGCATGATGATACAAAAAGGCGGTGTCGCTGCGATAATTACTGCACAGCCAAAAGATAGCTCAAAGCATATGGTGGAACTGTTTAGGCTCTCGCAAGGCAATGTAGGATTCTACGCCGAGCAAGGCGAGGGAGTAGCGCTCATGCTTACTCGTGTGGAAGAGCGTTATCTGCCGTCACTTGAAGCTATTGTGGATACGGTGCGTAATGATTTAGTGATGTACCGTGCTGAGCGTGCTCACAAAAAAGCCGTTGAGGAAGCTCGCCAAGATGCTCGTATACTTCCGGTAACCGAGATTGCCGCTCGCTATAATGCGCAGCTCATGAGGACCGATCTCATCTCCAAAGACAGCTCAGACGCACTCAAAGAATTGAATGAAAAAGGCATCACCCAAGACCTCTTGTTTCAGCTTGAAAAAGTTGGCTCTATGGCAACAGCGGTGCACGATGCTACCGGCGTTTTAGTGCGCCTTGACGATATAGAGACTCTTGTACAAGGGGCTTCAGACAGCCAGAAGACCACGGTAAGGGCCGAGCTTGATAACGAGCGATCAAGGGCACTTGTCGATGGCTTTGTTGCGTCTCTATACAGAAATGCTACAATAGAAACAAATGATTCAATGGCACCTTCTAACGAAGATTATTCAATATGAAAAATGACACCAAGGGAAACATCAAGAACCGTGCCGGCATTGGCGGCCAGGATCAAGATCTAGCCTTCAAAAAGAAGGCCCTCGAGGTCACTTTTGCTCAGATTGATAAAGCCCATGGAAATGGCGCTGTCATGATGCTTGGACAGTCAACACGATCCAAGATTGAGGCGCTTTCAACTGGCTCAATACTGATTGACCAGGCCTTGGGAGTTGGAGGATTTCCGGCTGGCCGTATTATAGAAATATTCGGGCCAGAAGCTTCGGGTAAAACCACGCTTGCTATGCACGCGATTGCCCAGGCTCAAAAATCAGGCGGTATCTGCGCTTTTATAGACGCAGAGCATGCCCTTGATCCTAGCCATGCAGCTCGCCTTGGTATTAATACCGACGAGCTCATAATCTCTCAACCGGACTATGGCGAGCAGGCGCTTGATATTGCTGAGATGCTTGTCCGATCGGGAGCTATTGATATTATCGTAATCGACTCAGTAGCGGCACTTGTGCCCAAGGCAGAACTCGAAGGTGATATGGGCGATTCCCATATGGGTCTTCAGGCACGCCTTATGTCACAGGCACTGCGAAAATTGACTCCCGTGGTCCATAAGTCAAAAACGGTGCTCATATTTATCAACCAGATCAGGCAAAATATCGGAGCAATGCCGTTTGCGAATAAAGAAACCACAACTGGTGGCAACGCACTTAAATTCTATGCATCCATACGCGTTGACGTAAGGCGCATAGCAAGTCTCAAGAAAAATGAGACCCAGATCGGAAACCGTATATCGGTGAAGATCGTGAAAAATAAGGTTGCGCCACCGTTTAAAAAAGTTGAAGTTGACCTTCTTTTCAACGAAGGCATCAGCAAAGAGCTCGATCTTCTTGATGCGGCACTCCACTATGGTGTTATCACCAAGTCTGGATCCTGGCTTGCTCTTGAAGGTACGAATGTTGCTCAGGGCCGTGAACAGGCACTCGAGCTTCTCAAGGGCGACAAAGCTTTGGCTCAGAAAGTGCGTACTCGCGTTGAAGAGTGTATTGCACTGCAAGAGCACGCAGCAAATGGTAATGCCCATAGTTCAGAAACAGAGTTATTCTCAGACGAAGGATAATTAGAGCCTTGAAAGACTTGAAAGATCAGCGCAAAGATAATGCGCCCCTCATTAATGAAAAAATACGCGCGGCTACAATGCAGGTGATCACCCTTGATGGTGCTAACCTTGGCGTTAAATCTCGCTATGAGGCGCTTCGCATGGCTGAAGAAGCCAGCCTGGATTTGGTACTTCTTTCTGAAACAGGCAGCATGGGTGTTCCCGTTGTCAAAATCATGGATTTTGGCAAGGAACTCTATGAGCGCAAGAAAAAGAAGACAGAAGCAAAGAAGCATCAACGAGTTATCGAAGTTAAAGAAATTAAGATTCGCCCTAAGATTGGTGAGCATGATTATCAAACAAAGATGAAACAGGCCACCCAATTCCTTGAAGATGGCAAGCGAGTAAAAATTACTCTTTGCTTTCGCGGCCGAGAAAATGTTTCCAAAGAGGAACGTGGTAGCGAGATCTTCCAGCGAGTTGAACAAACCTTTCATGATCTGGGATTTGCAAAAAGTCTCGCTCATGAGGGCGACTCTAGAATGGGACAAGCATGGTCCCGCGTTTATTTCCTTAAATCTTCTAAGTGAACGGATAGTATATGCCAAAGATGAAAACAAAATCCGCTGCGAAGAAGCGGTTCAAAAAAGTAGGCGGTGGCTCTAAAATTAAAAGAGCTCAGGGTTATAGACGCCATCTTCTTACCAAGAAGAGCGCAAAGCGTAAACGCTCATTGCGCAAGGGAGCATATATCAGCTCTGCAGATATGCATCATATTGCTCGCCTGCTTCCTTACTAAAAATTTAATTATATTTTAATCAGCAGACACTGGACCCATATATAAAAGGAGACGGTGTCTTTATGTGTTTGTTTCGAGGATAATACATGACACGAGTTAAACGCGGTTTAGCGACCAAGAAGCGTCATAAAAGGATACTTAAACAGTCCAAGGGCTTCTGGGGTCAACGCAAAAATATCTTCAAGCGCGCAAAAGAAACTCTTCTTCGTGCTTGGGCATTTGCATTCAAAGGCAGAAAATTAAAGAAACGCGATATGCGCGCACTCTTTATTACTCGCATTAATGCAGCTGCAGATGAGCATGGTTTGGCATACAACAGCTTCATACATGGTCTTAAAAAGTCCGGTGTACAGCTGAATCGTAAGATGCTCAGCCAGATCGCTATTCTTGATCCAGTAACATTCGGAAAGCTTGCGCACGTCGCTCGAAGCTAGTCGTATGTCAGCACCCTTGACAGGGCAAAGACGGGTTGACTAGAATTGGTCTCGACTTGATTGTCGCTGAGATTGCAAAAAAGGGGAGCGCTTATGGAGTTACTTACTGTCTTAAAACAGAAAGTCAATCTGCTGCTTGATCACTTCAAGCAGTTAAGAACTGAAAGTGAGCTGCTTGCTCGGGATAATCAACAACTGAAAGCTG
>JAGVMI010000015.1 GCA_020053845.1 Candidatus Babeliales bacterium | reverse complement strand
ATACCGCGTTCTTCACCTTCAAAAAACTGCTTGGTGCGATCTGGCATAACTTGTACAATATGTGAATTGATTGGCTTTACCTGCGAGGGCGACGTAAGCAGCAATTTAAGGCCCTTCGCTTCTTCAGCTGGAACAGCAATCTTTTTATGTGCGTTAACATTGGTATTTTGCTGCGTGTTATTAAAGCGCTGCGCTTGTTGGTTATGAGACGCAGTAAATGTAATTGGTCGCGCTTGGCGTGTTGGGATTTTTTTTGTTTGGCGATTCGAGTTAGCTCCATACATTCCCAAAGCGCTATTGCTCACTACAAGAATACTCAACGCTACAAAACTGATTTTCTTCAGATAGTTCTTCATAATAACCTCCATTACATTCGAAGAATAAGCTAACATACAGAGTGAGTAGGCATGGCGTATGATATATGAGGCCCACTCTCAAACTTGTCGTACAAAGCTTTAAACTTATTCGGTACTACATCAGTAGCTAAATAAAGTGCGCTCATCATTTGAGTCAAGTGCAGCGCCACATAAGCCGTACAAAAAGCTATGGCCCCTTTATCCCTCGACTTAGAAATAATTTGTAGTAAATCCATGGCCCTAAAGCCTGTCTGCACCATGTTGTATCCTGTTATCGCTAAGAGCATCCCTTGCGTCATTACTTTTAAAGCGCCTAAACAATTTATTGCTGCAAACTGACCGGCCTTCTTTGCTTTTTGATGAATAGTGCTTAATGGAATATCTGTAGGTTTTTGCGTATTTCTGGACTGCTGACTGGCGAGTAGTTTCGCATTCTGTACATGTGTATTATGTGCTTTATATGCATCACGAATATGTGAAGCCGGATAAAGATTCCCATCCTCATCGCGATATACATCTTCTTTAACAAGAGTAAATCCGTTATTTGCATAAAACGTGCGAACATGGGAATTGGGTGCAGATGCAGCACGAATTTCAGAAAGCGCATAGCGCTTATTATTTTCATCGCTATATACTTTTTCTTTAACAAGAGTTAATCCGCTCATTATAGATGCATCACGTTGAGCTGCGGCAATAACTTCTTCTTGCGTAAAGAATCTTCCAATTTTACTTTGGTATACAGGCTCCGGAACAAGAACAAATCCATCCATTGCCAAAGCACTATTGCCTGCAACTAATGCACACAACATTACAAAACTGATTTTCTTGAAATAGTTCTTCATAATAACCCCCATGGTTCATAACCTGGGCCTTTTCCAGCCCCTGGGCCCATTTAGCCCATTATCTACTTATTAGGATACCATATATATTCTATCTGTCAATTAACCCCGTGCCATAACGTCGATCCTGGGGCATCCTGGTGCGCCTTTGCAATAAAAAAGCGGGCCCTAAAGCCCGCTTGCCTTATTTTCCACCAGCCCCTGAGGGGGTATTTTATGCCTTTTTAGGTTCCTGCTGGGGCACGGAGCGCTTTTGCCACATTTACGTATGATTGCACACAGCCCTTGGTAAGGCGTGCGACACCCCATGCTTGTTTCGCAGCTAATGCATATAAAGGCGCAAGGAATGCCCAATGCTCGCCAAACGTGGTATCTTTCCAAGCAAAAGAAATATCTTTCTGACGGCCTTTTCAGCACACGCTGGCTTAGTTGCTTTCTGCTGCGCATCAACTAGTGTGCAATAGACTAGTTGCTGCATTTATTAAGTAAATATGCCCCGAGCGCAAGAGAGCCAATGCCCGTTATTAATGCCGCGCCTGCATACTGCTGCGCAACACGCTTTTTTCTTTTGAGCGCACGTATGTGCTGGCATGCACAATCTTGGCGCACCATACCTTCTGCATCATGCATTGCTCTAGCAAGCACGCGCGCTTCACGCTCTGAGCATGCGCTATCGGCAATAAAAGTTATGCCTGCAGCAACCAAAAACACTGCGGGAACTGTGGCTATGCTGCACGATGCTTGGTAAAGGGTGTAGCGTGATGCGTGCGCTGGAATATAGGCCATACCACACGCAAATGCAATGGCAATAAGAAAGCTTCTGCTGAACATATGCACGGTAAAATCCTTAGCGGGGGATAGATGATGTGAATACGCGCATGCCTCCTGCATGGCATACCCACACAGATCATGATGCGCTTCACGTGCGCCCGCGCCCCCCTCAAGCACTGCGGCACTGATAAGCACACAGGTGCTTTTCTAGTCAAAATTATAAGCAATATACAATATAACTATATTATCCAATGAGTCAAAAGCGCGCATGAAAAAGCGGGCTTTTAAGGCCCGCCTTTTTTACCGTGTTACCACGATATGTATTATCGCTTTTGCTGCGGAGTAACTGCAGGAATCACATAATTGTAGATAGCGGCGCTGGTTAATCCAGAAAGTGTAGCTAATACCACACTACGCTCGCATGCTTCTGCCGCTGGCGAATAGTCGCCCAAGTCAGCTGATTTAACAAAATGCTCCGCTGCGTTACGCAGGTTATACAACGTTAAGCCTGCCGTAGCTGCTGCGGCACCATATAATGGCGCACGCAATGCCCATCTTTTGGTAATCAGAAACTTATATACTTTTTTGATGACTTTCTTGGCAGTTTGAACACTTGCAGCTCCCCATGAATTTTCGAGTGCATAGGCACTGTTGCCAACCACCGCTGCACACATAAGTGCAGCAAAAAGAGTTCTCAATAATTTCTTCATAATAACCTCCAAAAATAACTAAAAAAATCTAAAGCTTACTGCTGTGCGTCAGGCCATCCGCATTTGCCCAGAGCCCTGCTAAACTGCAAATAAATTATTGCACCAATAGCATTGGTATATACTGAACTAGCATTATACTTTAGACAGGTCGTCCACGCGTTGCACTCTTCGTTATTGTGCAAGCTCGTAGCTGCCCAAATAACGTCACGTACTGAAAGTGCGCCGTGCAATACCGCCCAAAAGGTAAGCATATATCCTTTGAGTCCGCACAGCTGCGAAGCGATCATCGCTGCACCTTGTCCAGCACCCGTAATTAGATTTTTACAGTGTTCAGTAAATGTTGGCCGTGGAGCAAGATATTCCATTGCTCTGACCTGCGCAGTTGCAGTAAGAATACAGAATGCAATAATAGACGCTTTTATACGATTCTTCATAATAACCTCCATGATTTGGGCCCATTTACGCCCTTCTAGTATCCAGCATACCCCATTTATTCTATTTGTCAATTGGAGCTGGCTATTAACGTCGATCCTAGGGCATCGTGGTTTGCGTTTGCAACAAAAAAGCGGGCTTTCAGGTGCCCGCCATGTAATAAACTAATAACAGTAAAGGCTATTTTGAGGCGCTTTCAGGTGCCAAAAAGCGGGCAAATTTGAGCAGACCTATGGCAATTCCCCCTGCGGCAAGCGTACCACATAGAAGCTTTTTGGTGTTTTCAGCACTCTTACGACTTGCAGGATCTACCGCCCAGTGAATGGCATTATATGCAAGCACTGCAGCGTTAAGGGATGCATCGAGCATAGCAACCCATCCAATAAAGTCACTTGCCGCTGCTACTAGTCCTACGCTAGCACTCGCATGTTTAATCTCGTAACTAAAGCTAAAGCCAATACGGTTTTGAGGTACAACACGCTGTTCTCCAGCCCAACATGCATTGCTTGTTACAGCTACACATGTTACCAGCCCTAAAATTCTTATGAAATAATACATAGATCCCCCGCTACTAACAGCGTTGCTGATTATTATTTGTTTCATAAAGAAACAAATATATAGAAATTAAAAACATATAACATACAACATTGTAACTATAATAATGCACTTTCTGCGTGGAAACAAGCGTGCACTAAGCTCGCATATAACCACAAAAAAAGCGGGCTTTTAAGGGCCCGCCTTTTAACGTTTTCTTAAGTAAAAGTTACTTGCCTGCAACCCATGCGCACAGCTGTGGTAATGCATTCTTCACTAGGTTGCTTCCTACGGCTAAAGCTGCTAATCCAGCGCCTATCTTCGCCCAGCCCTTAATTTCTGCTAATGGCTCAAGATAATAAGGATCATTGCTCGCAATTGGTGGCAATTCATCAATGCAAAGCCATAATGCAGTGCCAAACACGCCCAATGAAAGAAATCCTGCAGCATCTCTGCTTGTTTCTAGTGCGCTTTTAATTGTATCGCGATTGTTACACGCAGTCTGCGCAGCTGCTTGAACGAGCTTTTGCACAGTATCAGAATTCATTGCTTGCACTGAATTGCCTGCAACGATTAATGTGCCCAACATTGCGATGCTGAGCATCTTCATACGATTATTCATACAACCTCCAAACACGTTATATACATAAAGGCTATGCAGCCCCCTTAACATTCATTACTGGAGCCCTGTATAGGCTACTTTCTCAGGGTACCCTGGCCTGCGCTCAAGAGCAAAGGCGAAGCATGAAACATTTCTATATGAAACTTTTTCAGCGCCTGTGCAGCAAGATCGTTGGCCTTACCCCATTTTTGTTGGCGTTTGCGGGGGCAAGCAATCAACAGGCTGCCGCTTATACAGCAAATATACAGCAAAAAAAGTGGCCCTTTGTGAGGGCCCACTTTCAAAAAAAAGGGAGTCAGTTTTTATATCAAGCACGCGCCGGAGCTACCACTTCTTGAACAGCGTGTTGCTGGCGATGCTCTTGATGCTCTTGCCAGCGTGGTACACCATAGTGCGCTGCTAAGAATGATACTGTGGACACTAAGGTGAAAAACACTGCCCGTGACGCTTGATGCATCGCGATGCTCTCGCCCACTGCAGGGTTGCCACGATTCGCGAGCTTTCTGATGAGGCAAACAAAGGCTGCAAGGCTTGCGCCACACAAGCTATCGCATATTGCATCAACAGCCTTAAACGCACTCATAGCGCTCACTGCGTAGAGCGGGCCACGAACAATCCATTTTTTCTCAAAAAGGACTTCGTCTGCCTCTGCTTTTCCTGCGTTTACCACAGGACCAACAAGTGCATCAGTAACACGTGATACATATGATGGGGCTGCGCACTCGCTCAAACTCATAACAAGCGTTGCTGCAGTAAAAAGGAGACGAAAAGGCGTTGTGTTATAGTTCATCGCAATCCTCCTATGAGAGCGCATTTATGACATGCATATCTCATATTATGATGTAACATTCACCACACACTAAGCGCGTAATAAAAACGTTTGTGCCACTTTTATTACTGTCTTTTAGTGTACGCTTCTCACTTCATACGTCAATGACTTACGGCAAAAAAAGCTTATAATAACACACGCAATAATTACTGCCTGCATTGCTCATTGCACGCTTGCACACGCTGTTTACGCAGCATATAAACCCAGCTACACTGGGTAGCCAAATATGTGAAAAAATTGTGCTCTTTCTGGGGAGTTTTTAGATGAGGCAACATAGTACGTACATGATACTGTGTGTAGCAATTGTGGGAAGTGCTGCACACGCTATGCATGATGATGTTACAACACAACCCTGGCACACATTGCTAGAAAAAACGCGTACCAATCCAGAAAATAATTGGTGCGCAATAGAAGCTATACTTACTACTCACCCCGATCTGCATGCTCCTCTTTTTTATACAATCATAGGCCCTCACATCCAATTTCCTACATCCGCACTTGTGATTCTTAATAAATGCATAGATTATTACGCTCATGATAGCACCAGGCTGGTACCCTCTACTGTTGCGCAACAATGCGATTTTTTCACACAGATTCACTATCTTGAAACAATGCAAAAGCACGTTGTTAGTCAGTTAGCTGATAATGTAATGTACAGACACGGTGCAGTAGTAAAGCACAGCATAAAAAAAAGCCAGGAAATGACTGCTTTTTTGCAGGGCATTTCAAGCAAGCTTGAAAAACTTCTTATGCAGTCCATAGAAAATCCCGAAGATGCTCAATTGCAGGAACACAGAGTTTGGATCAATGATATATCTAATGGAGAAGTACAAGATAAGCCCCAAAGCAGCTTTTCCTGGGCCACTTCCCTTCTCGCTTATTTATTACCCGAGCAAAAAGATAATTAAAGCAATGGAGACCACATTATGAAACAGAATGTACACAATACTTTGCTGCGCATAGCTTTAGGTGCATGGATCTTCACCGGTAACGCGCTTGTTGCAATGGAGCTGTGTGAAGAAGACCCTACAGCTGAAGCCTGGCTAGAGCTTCAAGAGGCTGTAAACACCGGAACATTAAAAAAGCCAGCGCAATGCGAGCGCATAAAAAAACTCCTCACCTCACATCCATCATTGCATTTGGACT
>JAGVMI010000011.1 GCA_020053845.1 Candidatus Babeliales bacterium | reverse complement strand
GTACACAAAGTGTCCCGCAACAGGCTGATGATCTGAGCCATCAAACATAGTAGTTTTATCGTTAAAGTCTTTATCTTTTGGCTGCATGTCTTCACTCGTTTTGGCAATAATAGGACGGATAAACGAGCTACTATTTGGCTGGCGATAGCTTTTTGGAATCAGGAGATAATCCAGCCACTCTATGTCTACCGTATTTGGCGCAGTCGGATTCGCTGGATTAACATTTGCATACGGTATTTTATCCACATTATCTTGCACTGCTAATTTATTTATACGAGCATCCACAGTATATGGATGTCCGCCATTGCGTCGTGGCAGGAATGCATTGAGCGTGTACAGCATTCTATTGAACTCAGTTTGGTCTGATTTGAGCATGTTAACGTTGAAATCGCCGCCAATAATCACCGGCTCATTTGCAGGAATTTTTTTCCTATCAATAACACTGCGCATAATAATAAATTGAGCACCCCGCACATTGGCTTGCTCAGCACCTTCCCATGCATTAGTATGCGCTGCAATAATATGGTATTTTTTACCATTCTTGTTGATGCGCACATACCACACACCTTTACGCGCTAAGCAATCACTGCCCGTGCACGTATCACCAAAAAGAAACTCCTGCTTCTCTTCGATTGGCCAGCGACTCATTACCACAACGCCGCCGTTATCAACGCTAACTGTGCCAGCCTTACTCACTGATGCACCTTGATTGTAACCAATAGGATCGGTGTAATATTTATATCCTTGATTAACCATTCCACTCATCAGCGTTTCACGCGGCTTAGTAGCAAACGCTTCACAGAAAATTACTACATCAAAGCCGCCGCCTATCATGCCGGGAATGTATGTGCCACGCGTATTCTGTCCATTATAAAAGGCAGTATCTTCGCCTGAGCGCATGTAAAGATTGTACATAAGTACGTTCACGCCATTGTCGCCCACAGGATCAATTTTGAATGCATTGGGATCGCGATAATCAATCACATACACCACGTTATTGTACGTTCCTGCACTCACAAAATAGTAGGTGATGATAAATTCTTGATTAGAGTCTTTAACCACTAAGTAGTTTCTGCCACTATCATGCCATGGCGCTGAGTTATTTTTTGACTCTTCAATAGCACTTATTTCAATACTACTGCCCGAGGATTTACCCGTAATTTTCTGCTTGAGATTTACCGTTTGGAATGTTCCACTGCCATCAGCTTTAGGCAAAGCTATGGTTTCTTTAAACCAATATGTGCTGCCATTTTTTATGCCTACGTTGCGCGCAAATTTAACAACATCTTGGTAAATTTGCCCTGAAACAAGGGTAATTGGGCCGCCTGTCCATCTATTTTTGCCCTCTTCAAGCGCATCGCCGCCATCTTGCCCACGCCACGTCACCTGAATATCAAAAGGCGTCTGATTATAGACAATCACTGAGGTATTCGCCTGCAAAAGCCCGGCTAATACTAAACCTAGAAAGACTATTTTATGAGCAAACTTCATCCACATCTCCCTCGACACAAATTTTTTATCATTAGTAACTTTATATCATGTAATACCCTTAAATAAATAATATTAAATGAAAAACATATATTTACACATAGAATAAGGCATTGTTGCAAATACCTGAAAAGGTCACCGCTGCAAGGCCGCTTTCACCAACCTTTTGTTAAAACTCATTTAAAAAGCGATAATAAAACCATAACGATTTGTGCAAAGGATATTTCCATGCTTCACCGAAATCATATTATTGCTCTTGTTATTGCCATTTTTGCCGTATCTGCATGGTTTTTTATGCGCCGCAACGAGTCAGTACGTATCGTTAACGATAATCTGCTTGTAGTAGGCACCACCGCCAACTATCCACCCTTTGAATTCATTCAGGATGGAAACGTGGTTGGCTACGATATTGATATCGCAAGAGAAGTGGCACGCCGCATGGGCAAAGAGCTTGATCTTCAAGACATGGCCTTTGATGCACTCGTTCCCGCAACCCAGCTTGGGCATATGCACATAATAGCTGCAGCGCTCACGCCAACTCCTGAACGAGCACAACGTGTTGCGTTCAGTAATCCTTATTTTTCAGGCGATGCGCTTGCTATCATCATCCCTGAATCAGAAAAAGAAACTATTAAGAGCACTGCAGATCTTAAAGATAAGCGTGTCGTAGTAAACCAAGGTTATTACGCAGATATCTATATATCAGCTATCCCCTCAATCACTACTATTACCCGCCTTGATACCATGAGTGATGCATTTCTCGCACTTAAGGCAGGTCATGCCGATGCATTTGTAACTTCTGCAAAACCGGCACAAAAGTTCTTTGAAAAGCAGGGCCAAACTGGCCTTATCATGATACCGGTTACTGACGCTCAGGCACAGGAATCATACGCGCTTGCTATTTCACAAAAGCATCCGGATTTGGTACCCCTCGTTAATAAGGCATTACAAGAAATGCATCAGGATGGCACCATCGCCAAGCTTAAAAAGAAATGGAAGCTTTCATGATTAATTGGACGCTTATCATTAACTCCCTCCCCCTCCTTTTAAAGGGGCTGCTTGTTTCGCTTAAAATTGCGGGCATAAGCACGTGCATAGGATTTATTCTAGGCACATTGCTTGGCCTTGCTCAAACAAGTAAATCGAGCATATTACGTATACTTGTAGGCATCTATGTAACGCTTATGCGTGGCACGCCTATGCTGATTCAGATATTTTTTATGGTATACGTACTGCCACAGGCAGGATTGCGTATCCCTACATTTTGGGCAGCAATTCTTGCTATAGGCCTCAATAGCGCTGCATATATCAGCCAAATCATTCGTTCAGGCATTGCATCGGTGGGCAGAGGGCAACTTGAGGCTGCTCAAGTACTTGGGTTTACACGCATGCAAACCATTCGCTACATTGTGCTTCCCCAAGCAATTCGCGTGGTACTCCCTTCTCTTGGCAATGAACTTATTACTCTTGTTAAAGACTCAAGCTTAGCATCGGTGATTGGCGTAGTAGAACTCACCAAAGCGGGGCAAGGCATTGTAAGCAACACGCTCGATGCACTGAGCACTTTTACTGCAGTTGCCGCATTGTATCTTTTGGTGACATCATTGCTTTCTTATGCAACAACGCTTCTTGAAAAGAGGATGAATCGTCATGCTCGTCATTAATAATCTCTGCAAATCATTTGAGAAGCGCCGCATACTTAACAACATCAATGTATCGGTAAGCGCAGGGGAAATTGCCGTATTGCTTGGATCATCAGGCGTAGGTAAATCTACCTTGCTGCGCGTACTTAACAATCTCGAAACTGCAGATAGTGGAAGTATTACGCTCGATGGTAACGCGCTTGATCTCAAAACGGTAAATACGTCACACACCGTAGGCATGGTATTCCAACACTTTAATCTGTTTGACCATCTGACAGTGCTTGAAAACATTACCCTGCCCCTAGAAAAAACAACGCAAACACCATCGGCACAAGCGCGCTCTACAGGATTACAACTTCTTGAGCGCTATGGCCTAGCTGAAAAAGCGGAATGCTATCCTGCGCAACTTTCAGGCGGCCAAAAACAGCGCCTTGCTATTGCCCGAGCAATTGCATTCAACGTTAAAATAATCTGTCTTGATGAGCCTACATCGGCACTTGATCCACTGCTCACAACCTATGTAGCGCGATCAATAGAAAAGTTGGCTGCAGATGGGTATATCGTGCTTATTGCAACGCATGATACAAGCCTACTCGAAAAGCTTTCATGCTCAATTTATCTCATGCAAGAAGGTTCCATTGTAGAATCAGCGCCATCCCAGGCTCTGGCTGAGCATCCTGCGCGCTATCCGCGCATTTCCGCTTTCATAGCAGGAACTATCGACTAATTGTTACCACGCACTCAGTAATTCCAGATTCCAAAAGAGGCTGTACAAAAATGCAGCCTTTTTTTACTTTTTCTCGATACCCATTATTCTATTAGAGTAAGAAACAATTTTATTGTTATAATTAAGCATATTACATGAATAACAAATATTTTCTTTCTATTCCCCTGATTGCCTTCATGTCGATCACAGCCATGCAAGAGCCCGACGACATGCCAATGCACAGCGAAGATATGTTTATTCCTCCTGTGAAGATAGTTGTCAGCACACCAGTGCCAACAATTTCAGAAATTTTTCGAGAAACTCAATTGCCAAGCAGACCCTCTACACCAGCAACATCCCTTGTAACTCGAGCAGGCATTCCTCAGCCTAAAAATTCTGTGGCAGGACTCAAGCAACTGCCAGACGATTTTTTTGCTAATAAAAGTAAAGAAGAGGCGCGCCTTCTTGCAGAAAAAGAGATTGAAGAAAAAATAGCTGCAGGCCAATTCAATCATCACAACCCTGCCATCGCTAGAGCAAACCAGCAGGAAGAGCATTATAAACTGTACGCCCAGTACAGGCTTAAAACCGCAAAAAAGTTAGGCGCTCGCCCAGCATTGCCTCAAAATGAAAACAGCTCGATCGAACATGAAGAGCAACGCTGGCGGCAAAGTGATTTAGAAAACTGGGCTGAAAAGGTTCACGCAGCAATAAAATCAGCAAATGCTGATGAAATCAAAAGTCTACTTAGCTCAAAAAACAAATGTATCCATGGCAGCCTAAATGTGCAAACCATGTCCTTTACCCCCGTTACGGGCACGGGTGTTCTTACCAGCTATTTGCCTCCCGCGCTTGCAGTTCTTGCGGAAATCCCAAAAGAAAATACTCACTTTGTTAATTTAGTAGGAGCGCTCCTTATACAATCAGGCGCCAAAGTTGATGATTGTAATGGAGAGGGAATCTCAGCTTTATCATGGGTATGCCAACACCCTAATAAGCC
>JAGVMI010000087.1 GCA_020053845.1 Candidatus Babeliales bacterium | reverse complement strand
TGGACAACAACGCAGCATGAGCATGGCTTGTGCAGCCGATGTGAGCCAATTGTAGCGCAGCTGCGAAGTTCACAGTAAATACATATTCATTAAACATGTACGTTACATCAACGCATCACAATTAAGGAAATACTTCTATGAAGTGTATTCATGGTATTCTTCTGCTGTCTTCTTTTTGCGCTCTCCAAGCGCGTTTTGGTGCTGATAAAGAAGGATGGGCACCTCGTTGCTTGCCATCAACATTATCAACAGCAGTGACGCAACAGCAAACGAGCGATAGCGGAATAGTATCAAAGTTACTGCGTTTCTTTGGTGCTGGTAACACCGAAAGCACAGTATCAGAGGTGCAAAAAGCACAACTGCGAAGCATGGCAACCGCCTACACGTTTGCTCTTTCAAAAGAAAGAAAATAGCGCTGCAATTGTCGCATAACGCAGTTATTATGTTGCTTTCTATTTCCAAAAAGCGAAAGCGACGGCAGCAAAGACACAAAAAAGGCCCCTGTTATGGGGCCTCTCTTTTGCTTTTCGTGTGGTATTTATCGCACGAAATCTCGAATAGCTCGCTTGACTTCTTCAAGACGGTTATTGATATCGTAGATCGATACGTATTTCTTAGATTCTGCCGCAGGAGCTTGTACTATTGGTTGTTGCTCGCCTTGTGCTTGGGCGCCTTCTTGATCTGCCGCTGTGCGTGGCTGAGGCGCTGCAGGCAAGATGGATTCACCCATATACAATTGCTTTTTCTCATCAGACACTGATGATTTAATATCATCCCATGTACGTGAAATCACGGAAACTTGTTCGCTAAACTTCTTAAATGTAGAAGCCTGTTGAGCGAATGCAGATTCAAGCTCTCTGCGATAAGCATCTTTTTGCGCAATTGAAGCGCGATCGAGTTTTGCTTTCAATGTATTAATAGTATCGAGGACTCCCTTGCGAGATCCCAGAAGTCCTTCAATATCTGTCATGCGATCTTGCAGATCCTTAGATGCTGCATCGCTATCAGTAAGATGTGTTTTAATTTCAAGCAAGCCACTTGCTATCATTTTATCAGCAGCATCAGTGAACTGACCTGAAATCCTATTAATGAGCCGCTTTGCGTCTTGTTCCATCTGCTGATCTTGTGGATGTGCTACGCGCGCTCTTCCATCGGGAGTTTGTGCGCCTGCAGGATTCAGTGTACCAGCAGGGGTCGCTGCTTTTTCATCTTTCCTTGCATCTTCTTTTTTACCAGTACCCTCTGCAGATTGTGCCGTAGAGCCTGCACCGCCACTAGGGCGTGTCAGATCGGTATCAGAAAAAGGAATTGATGATGGTGCAGTGTATGAAGGAGTGGTGTAGGGAGAGCCGCCTGATCTATAGTCGCCATATGATGGCGATGATGCAATATAGTCACCAAATCCATAACCAGTATCAAGCGAGCCTGCAATTGTTGATGTACCTGGTCTGCGAGGTTTGCCTGATTGTTCTTCAGCTTTTTTGCGCAGCTGTTCTTCTTGCTCACGTTCTTTTTGAGCTATCGGATCATACTTTGCAAAAATAGCTGTGAGGGCATCGGACATATTGAGCTTATAGATAGCTTCCGCCCACTTATCAATCATTCGGGTAAGCGCTGCGCGTGATTCTGAGCTGAGCTTATCAAAACCAAATGCAGGTTCTTGAATAAGAGGCTCATACGTATTTAATGCAGAGCGTAACTGCTCGAGATTGTTTTTAAGTGCAGTATCTGTAGCAAGATCATTGAGGTAGCGATACTTCTTTTTAGGAGCAAGATCCTGATCCTTAAGCTTCCGTATTTTTTGCAGCAGGCTATCAAGCTGTGCTTTAAATTCCTGCCACTCTGTACCAGGCACCCATTCTAGCAGGCGTTTTTTGCGTGCCCACTTTTGCACCTTGATGTGTAAATCAGGAATGCTTTGCGCTTTTACTAAGAATGCATCTGCGCGCTTTATAATATCATCGATGAGTTTGATGAGGGTTGCTTGCTCATCTGATACTTTTGGCTCTTCATCTTGCAGAGGCTTTTCTTGAGCAACAGCAGTTTCTTGAGCTGTTTCAGGAGTAGCAGAAGGTGCTTCTATGCCCTCAGTAGCACGCTTGATGAACTGATCCATTTCTCCTTCGCTCATTTGTCCATTTACGAAACGCTCTACGTCAGCGATATCCATTTTTTCTAGATTCTTTTTCGCTACGAAGTAGTCTTGGCGTTCTTTTTCGCTCATGCCACTCAGCAAAACTTCTTCAAGTTCCTCAGGACTGAGTGAGCTGAGTGCTTGCTCGAGTTCTTTTTCAAAAGCAGCTTGGTCAAATGCTGCTTGATCTATTGATTGCGTGCTAGGTCTTGGTGCTGCGTATCCACATATGGAGGTGAATGGTGTGGCGACTAAGCAGCATACTAAAGAAAAAACGGCGTACTGCGCACACCGGTTTAGCAAAGTTGTTATGCCCATCATATGTTTCATTGAAGAAGCTCCTCTAGCATGAAAGGTAGGGCCTATATTTCTTTATGAATATTGCTTTATTCGTCTTGCGACAAGGTATAGTGTACACAACTTTCATGTGAATCCAATCGCGAGGCATGCGTAGTGCACTATATAAATTCTAATATGCATAATCATAAGGCAAACCGTTCTGTATTGCATGGTTCAATACTTCTTGAAGCGATGCTAGCAATAATGGTATTGGTGGTTTGCTTTGGTGTGCTTACGCGAATATATGGTAACTGGATACGTACAAGTTACCAGGCGAGTCAATTGCTTGCACTTCTTGATCAAGCACGGTCAGCGCGAAGCTACTATACGACTTCATTAGCATCAAAAAATGATAATGCCTACCGTGTGCATGTGATTCAAATTTCTACACCACGTACAACAGCTGGTGGCTCTCTAAGGATTAAGCATGCTGTAGAACTTGCATGCATTGCTGTATCAGAAACAGATCGCTATGGGGTAAAGCGGACCGTAGAAATAATGACATTACCTCGGGAGTATGGCCATGGTACGCAAGCGAACTAGTCGAAGTACCACACTTTCAGGTTTTGTGCTTATTGAGTGCTTGTGTTATCTGGCTATCATTTGCGTTTTGATGGGTGTGATGTTTCCTTGTGTGGTTTCTATGCATAAAAACGTGGTACAGGCGCTTGCTATGCAGGCACTCATTCTAGACACTCATGCGGCATTAGATTTTATTGCTCGTGATATAAGTCACACTGATAATGCAAAAAAAGCATGGAAGCGCACAGAAGACGAGCTGATACTCCATATAGGGAATCAGGATATTGGATGGGTAAAGCAGCAGAATAATTTGGTGCGTATTTCGGGAATGTATAAAACAGCTGATCGCTCGTGGACTATTCGTGAAAAATCGCTTGTGCTTGAGCATGTAAAACAGGTTGCGTATCAGGCGCACGAAAAGGACGGCTTTATAGCGTGTGTAGATATAGACATACAGGTAGAGCAGGCACATAAACCTTACGCGGCTCATCTTGCGGTCTGTCCGCGCACTGCAAAGGTACTCATATGATGTATTACAACCATCAGCGTTCAGGTAGTGCATCGCTTTCTGTTGTACTCGTGATTGTTTTGTTTACTACTCTTATGGCACATGCGCTGTATGTTACAAGTTTATCTTCAGATAGCGCTGCACAACGGATGATAGCCGAGCAAAAGCGAGCCTCAATGCATACTGGATTGGAGCTGCTTATTCGCTGGGCATCGCGTCAGTATAACGATCTTAAAAATCAGCCACGAGAAGAGCTTATTTTTTCTTCCTGGCCCTTGGGTAACGGAAGAACTGTGCCCCTTACTATGCGCATTGAGAGTTGCCAAGAAGGGCTGTTACTTGCGGTGAGTCTATCAGAAAAAAGCAGGCCTCTCAGGCTTACATGTCTGCTGACAGAGCATGTCAAGACTGATGCTCAAGGCAGGCGTGTAGCATCCTATGAAATAACCGGCTGGCAAGAAACATCGGTTCTTTAAAAACCGTGCCATTTCAGTTTCCAACATTCTCCTTTTGTCATATACTAAGGCATGAGTTAGTTAGAGATTTCGATTACTCAAGCTACAAGAAGGCGCAGGCATGAGGGTTTTTCTTCACAAGAATGTTGAAAAAGTGGGCATGGCGGGGGAAATAGTCAAAGTTGAAGACGGGTTTGCTCGCAACTTTCTCATACCGCGCAAGCTTGGTTCTGAAGTTACTTCTATCAATGAGTCGTTTTTTAAAAAGCAAATAAAAATTGTTGAGCATCGTAAAGAAGTAATTGCGACCCAAACCTCAATGCTTGCGGAACGCATTAAGCATACAAAGGTTACCATCAAGCGCAAAATGCATGATGACGGCAAGCTGTATGGTGCAATTAGCGCATGTGAAGTGGTTGAAATGCTTGCACAGCAAGGCATCAGCATTTCCAAGAGCCAGGTTGAATTTGAAAAGTCAATCAAGAGTAAAGGTACTTTTGAAGTCACTATCAAGCTCACCTCGCGTCTTAAGCCAGCACTCAAAGTGACCGTGATTCCTGAATTGCAATAATATTACCTACAGGACGTTCTGCTATGCGCAAAGAGAGGGCGAGTAAGTCGTCTACTCTGACATCTTCGGCATCATGTGAGTCTTCCTTGGGCAAGCGTCCACCGGTAAATATTGAAGCAGAGCGCGCCATTCTTGCGGCGCTTCTTTTAAACGATGATCTTGTGGGAACTATCTCGCAAATTATCGAGCCTTCAGATTTTTATCTCGAGCAACACCGCCTCGTATATCAAGCTATTATTGCACTTGCCCATGAGCGCAAGCGCATTGACCTCATTACACTTCAAGACGAGCTTTCCAAAAAGAATGAGCTTGATGTTGTGGGAGGTGTAATATTTCTCGTTTCTTTGCAAGAAGACATTCCTTCAATCGGCCTTGCAGAACAGCATGCGAAAATTATTAAAGAAAAAGCAGTGCTGCGTCAGCTCATTGCCTCAGCGTCACACATAATCACTAATTGCTATCGTCAAGATGATGAGTCAATCGAAATCGTACTTGATAACGCTGAAAAAACTATTTTCGAAATCTCGAACAAGCGCGCGCGCAATAACTTTGTGCAACTTGATATCTGGCTTAAAAAAACATTCCAACACCTTTCGGATATTAAGAACCATAGCCGCGGGGTCACGGGAGTTCCATCTGGTTACAAAAAACTTGATCAGATGACTTCTGGATTTCAAAATGGTGATTTCATAGTTTTGGCAGCACGTCCTTCGATGGGTAAAACAGCGCTTGCGTTATGCTTAGCAGAGTATGCGGCACAGCAAGGAGCTACTGTTGGTGTGTTCTCTCTTGAAATGGCAGCAGAGCAGCTAACGCTTCGTCTTTTATCTTCGCAATCTGGTATAGCACATCATCACATTCGTAATGTTACTATTACATCGCAGGAATGGCTGGAGCTCACGGCAGTTGCAGCTCGACTTTCTGAAATGAAGCTTTTTATTGATGACACTGCTATGACGGATATAAGTGAATTACGCGCAAAAGCACGTAAGTTAAAAGCTGAGCACAACTTGCAGATGCTTGTTATTGATTATCTGCAGCTTATTCATAGTGCAAAGCGTCATGAAAACCGTCATCAAGAAGTATCTGAAATATCACGCTCGCTTAAAGCACTCGCCAAAGAGCTTAATATTCCTATAATCGCGCTTTCGCAGCTTTCTCGTGCTGTTGATAGCAGAACAGATAAGCGACCGATGCTTTCTGATCTGCGCGAATCTGGTGCGATAGAGCAGGATGCCGATCTTATCATGTTCTTATATCGTGATATTGTGTACAATCCGGATGCAGAAAATCCTGCACTTGCCGAACTTATTATAGGCAAGCAACGTAATGGTCCAACTGGAACGGTGTATCTCTCCTTTGCTAAAGAGCTTACAAAGTTTGAAGATACTGATGAACAGTATCAGTAACAGTCAGTTTTCTTACATGAGCGCAATCTGTACCACATGAGAGGAAAAGATCAGATGAAGAAACAGGGTGTTGCATTTATGACCAGAAGTGATCTTGTAATGGGCGCTTGGGCGCTATGTCTTGTTTTGGGGCTCATTTACAATGGGGTAAATTCCTTGTGCACAACAAGTGATCTGTTTATGAAAACGAAAAAGAAAGATCTGCGTGCAGTGCACGTATAAATCAGATATGTAGTAAGCAGTTTTTTCATTAAAGGATTGAAAACAATGTTGAGCAGGCGCACAGGAAAAAATACAGGATATGCACGTTGCATGCTCGCTATAGCGGCGCTGCTTATACCGCATTATGGTGCAGTTGCAAACATAGAAGGTGAGCGCAATGTACAGGATGTTCAGGTTGCAGATAAAGTAAGTCCGATTGTACATAACGCGGTAGTACAAGTTTTTGCACAAGTTGCAGAATTTGATTGGCTCGAGCCTTATAGGACGCCCAATCAAGGCATAGGTGCGGGCACAGCGTTTTTTATTGATCAAGATGGGCATTTGATTACTAATGCACATGTTGTCGATCAAGCTGTTGCCGTATGGGTGCAGCTCAGTGTATTTGGAGATAAGCCGCTTTCTGCATCGATTATATCCACGTATCCGGAAAAGGATCTTGCGCTCCTTAAGCTCTCAGATGAAGCGCTTCATGCAGTCAAAAAGGAGTTAGGCAAGATTCCATGTCTTCCTTTAGGCGACTCAGATGAAGTAAAGCCTGAGCAGCGAACTACGGCATGGGGTTATCATTTTGGACATGAAGTACTCATGGCTACTAAGGGTATTGTAAGCGGACGCAAAACTGTTGATGGTGTGGGTATCATACAAACGGATACGCCGCTAAATCCTGGTAATTCAGGTGGACCTTTGCTTAATAAAAAAGGCGAGATAATTGGCATTAATACGAGTGTGCATGGTTCTGAGCGTGCGCAAAACTTGAATCATGCTATTCCCATTAATGATCTTAAGTTGGTACTTTGCGATCTGTACAAGACAAAATTGTTGAGACGTCCTTTCCTTGGGATATTTTCAGTGCATGGCAGTGATGAGCTTGCTGATTATCTCAATAATCCAAAGCCAAGTGGCTGCTACATAGTAAAGGTATTGCGCTCCAGTGCTTTAGAAAAAGCAGGAGCTCTGGAAGGCGATATTCTTTATGAGATTGATGGGTACACAGTAGATTCCTCTGGAAAGATTCGTGTTGCATGGTCCGAAGATAGAGTGTCGATGGGCGATTACATAGCGCGCTTAGCAGCAGGTACCAAGACAATACTTGTTGTATATCGCAATGGAGAGCGCAAAGAGCTTGAAGCTGAAATTGGCTATACTGATGTAAAACCAATCCGACGCGTGTATCCATGGTTTGAAGAAGTTGATTATGAAGTTTTTGGTGGCATGGTGGTTATGCAATTGACCATAAATCATATGGAGTTATTAGCACCACATGCACCAGGATTATCACAATATGCGCAAGTAAATGGCCAAAAAGATCCTGTTGTGGTTATTACGCATATTTTCCCCGACTCGCAGCTTTCGTATGCGCGTATAGCAATGCCAGGCTACACGGTTACCGAAGTGAATGGTAAAACAATAAAGACGTTAGATGATTTTAGAGCGGCAATAAAGGCTAGCTCTAATAATCATCTCGTACTGTTTTTAGCAGATCATGTATCACGCATTTCCGATCGCATCCCCTGCGTGTTA
>JAGVMI010000096.1 GCA_020053845.1 Candidatus Babeliales bacterium | reverse complement strand
TAATAATGTGCAGCCTGCGCAGTCGGATGTTGTTGGGCAAGGTAATGAGCAGTCGCATGAAGAAGATCAGCAAGACGAGCAATCTGAAGATGATGATCAGAGCATCTTAGTGGTGCGTAGGGGTAGTAGCAGAGTGCGAGACATTCGTGAAAATCTTTCTAGTGCGCGCAAACAGATGTTGGACTCCAAATATACAGCTGCTCAACAATCGCAATACCAAGAGCAATCTGAATATGGAAAATCATTGCCTTATAGTAATGTACTTATCGTTCCGCCAATATCTTTACAGCAAAATGATCAAACGTATTCAACATTCGTACCCAGCATACGTCATAACATTCAAGTGCGTGGTATAGCTGATATAGCTTGCTTGCCTGACGCTTCGCCTCAGCATACTAATGACATGCTTCAGAGATTGGCGAATGTTGTTGTTATGCTAGATGATCGTTTAGAAATGCTACAATCTGCTCGTTCGTGTCAAGCTATTGAGACGCAGCGCGGTCTGACAAATGAAATAGAAGACATTTTTAGATGTGCGGTAGAAAAGGCTGCTACTTATGGAGCCTTATGTTCAAATAATAACTTGCTTGAATCGGCTCGAATTTTTAACGGTTGGTATAAAGGTGGTTCAGAATATCCCCATATACTTTCGTCGCTCTACCAGGTTGATGCATTGTGCACCATATATCCCGATATTTGTAAAAATGATGTATCAGCTCAGGAGTTTGCCCAGGCTTGTAGTAAAGTATCACAATGCTGGCAAGATATGGTGCAGCAAGCTCAAATAGCACAAGGAATGAAGCCTCGCGTTTCATATATATCGCGTGTTTTATGCAACGCAATTGAAACAGTAAGAGATACGGTTGTAGGAGCGGTAAGAATTGGAAATCGATTAATCAACAACGATGCGCACGTGATTACAACTGCTGCCAATTCTATGTATATATCTGCGCACAACTTAGAAAACAAAAGCGCTATGGTTTCATCGCTTACCGATAGTCAGCTGGGGAAGCTCTTGCCAATAACGCCAACAGAGCAGCTTATTCAAGCAGACTTATCTGATGATGATGAAAAAAATAAACCGCACAATTTAGAAGCGAGTGTCTATTTTGCTCAAGTGCAGCCAGGTAGTTCGCTTTCTGCAAACAGAACTGCAACAGATTTGGCGGAATCTTTTATAAATAACGCATTAACAGACGAGTAAAAAAGATCATTATGTAGAGAAGAATAGTGTGTTATAGCACTGCTCTTCTCTACGTATTAAGTTTTTTTGTTGGAGGTTATTATGAATAATATATCTATGTTTAACACACGCTCATTATCACGAGTATTAGCATTTGTGTGTGCATTATCTTTCGCAGTGCCTACATTGCCTGCGCAAGAATCTTTGATGAGCCGTGTGAAGAATTATTTTTCACCTGTTGCAACGCAAAAAGTAACTGATTTTCTGCATAGGCATCGCTGGGCACTAGCAGCTGGCGCAGTTGCGCTTACCTGTTCTGTATACGCATTTATGAAATTGCGCACTCGTGTTTCTCACATGCCAACGCAGCCGTAATACACACCGATTTCACCAACTTTGGCTGCAGGGGTAACTGCTTACCAATCGCAAGCGCAGAAAGAAGCTGAAAGAGAAAGAGCTCAGCGCAAGCAGAGTGTAGAAAGCATTCTTAACAAGCTTAATCAGCTTAATGATAAGGAATCACACTTTGTTGATGCTGCAGCATGTCTGCGAGATATTGCACAGAAAGTAGATATGCAAAGAAAAGATAATAAGCAAGGTGTGACTAGCTCAATAACTAACGCAGAACTTAATAGTGCTTTAGACACGGCGAATGAAAAAGTGAAAAATTGGGCAAACAGTGCGAAATGCGTAACCAAGCAAGATTTGCGTAAAGACTGTTCCTTGATGTCACAGAGCTTAGTTACGACAAACTTTTGTGCAGGTGATTTGGCTCCTTTGTACGCAGCTCAATGGGAAGAATTTTTTGAGAATGTGCAAAAGAATGTCAACACTTTGATTGCTCTGCGACACGCTGATCAAGCGGCTAATTGGTCGTAATATAGGCGGTATGTGGAGGTTATGATGAAGAAAATATTTGCGCTTAATACACGTTTGTTACCTGCGTCTCGTTTCTTATTTGTTCTTTGTGCGTTCAGCATGGCGTTTTCCCCACAATCGGCTTGCGCTTTCGCGCTTTCTGATAGCGTAAAATCAGCGGCATTGCATATGTTTTCGTCTTATGAGCGTCCGCTTTATTTTGCAGCAGGGTTTTTAGCAGGGATTGCAACATACTTTCTTGCAACAAGGTACGCAAAAAGAGTGACGTTATCTCGAATTCGTAAGATATCTGAAAATGCGCATAGCATACTTGAAAGTATAAGTTCTTTTAGAGATGTTCTTACGCCGCTCAATGCTGATAGTAATAGCACGTGTGTGCTCAATGCAAAGCGTGCGGAAAAAGACTTGTACAATATTCTCACTCGTAATCTTGCGCAGTGTGAATATTGTCTTGATATGGATGAAAATGCTCAACAGATGATTAAACTTGCCAAATTACTTGTGATAACAACCAAGTCTTTTGCAATTGAAAGTCCCTTAGTTAAAGCTCGCATGGCTGAAGTGGCGGGCAGTAAGATAGACGCTCATCATGCAGGTATATATTTGATGTGGAAATCCATCGCAAAGCTGTGTGATTAATCCTACGCGAAAAAGTAATACTGGTGGGTTGATGGAGGTTATGATGAAGAAAGTTTTTACGTTTAATTCGCGCTTATTATTGCGAGCATTAGCATTTGTTTGTGCATTATCTTTCGCGGTGCCTACATTGCCTATGCAAGAATCTTTGATGAGCCGCGTAAAGAATTATTTTTCACCTCCTGCAATGCAGAATGCAACTGATTTTCTGCACAAGCATCCGTGGTTAGTAGTAGCTGGCGCCGTTGCGTTTACCTATTCAGCTGTATACGCATTCATGAGATTGCGCACACCGCATTCTCAATCGACTCAGCAGCGGCAATCTCAACAGACTTTATCAAACAATGTTGATGAGCGCGCTGCCCAGTTTCGCCAATATTCTAAATACCTTAAGATGCTGGAACGTGAAGCCTCAACGGCTCCGCGCCAAGTAAACGTTTATTTTGCTGCTACAATTAAATTGCTTGATGAATGTATGAAAAGCTGCATGGAAGATGGTTTGCCCGATGATGAGGCAGGGGATCGGCTTGCTAAGATTAT
>JAGVMI010000016.1 GCA_020053845.1 Candidatus Babeliales bacterium | reverse complement strand
TTCAAGATGAGCAATTATTCTATCTACCGCGTCATCAGGAATATTGTTCATTATTTGTCGAGCATAGGTTTCAAGGTATTTCGGATTGATGTCGCGATGGTAGCGCCGAACTGGACGCTCGGCAATAATATTGAGCACATTGGGCACCACAAGTTTTGCGCGTATGAGCGCATGGTACATATTTCGATCCTCTTGTTTATACGCCTTTTCAATAGCATCGTGTGATGCTTGTTTCCAATTTTCCCCCAAAGCACTAATCAAATGTTGCTTTTGTTTAATATTAAGATCGACGACTGAGGAATCCGCTGCAGATGGTGCGCGATGTAATGATGTTAGGGTGCGTATGGTTGCTATATCTTCTTTTGAGTATTGTGGATATTCAAATGATGTGCGCTGTTGTTTCCCGGTGGCAGTGGTTGCTTCAGGCATCGGCGGTTGGTAGGGAGTGTATGTATGGTGTGTATACGGATTGTAATGTGTTGCAGGTGTAGGATTTTCTAATTCGTTATAGATGCCTTGTGTGCTAGGCGTTGCTGGCTGTTGCGGATAAGGTGAGTGAGTAACCGGAGTATGCGCCTGAGTACATTCTATGAGTTCATCGATTATACCCTGTACTCCAGGAGTGGCAGGAGTATTGTCTGAAGTGGTATGGGTAGAATCTATTGCAGCCATAAGATTTGCCATCTCATGCTGTATGCCATATCGATCATATTCGTCATCAATATTGGTATGGTGCATGAAAAGTGGATTATTTTCATCCTGCGGCGCAGTGTTTGTAGCGTTGAATTCATTCCATGTGCGCTTGCCGCTATTCATAGCAAAGTTTGCGCTTGTTGCGCTGCATACAATAGCAATACTCAGTACGCGTAATAAATTCTTCATAATAACCTTCATTATCTTTTCAGTAATCCGTGTAAGTCTTTACTTGTTTACGATTTGTGATTCAGTGGGTTGAGCTTGCTGATCAGGTGCCAAGATGGCCAACACAAGTTGGGCCTTATAAAGAATTGAGCCCAATTTCGTAAAATTTTTGTGATCTTCTGAAAGCTTACTGTGCGCTGTCTGGTTAAGATCTGAAAAGCTTTTGAGTGCTATATATGCGTATTTAACCTGATCAGAATCCGCACCATATACCTTCTTAAATGTGCGAGCTGATTTTGTAAGCTCAGCAGTACGATACCCTTTGCCACGATTGATCAAATCAACAAAGATGGTGTCGTATGTTTTCTTGTCTTTAATTAAAGCGCGTACATCAGCTATATTGCCGTCTCTGGCAACGCGCTCATAATTACCTTTTTGGAAGCATTGTTTGATTTTTTTATTACGTCCTGATTCTTTGATTTCTTCGCAGGCATCTTCATTGATAATCGGCTTATATGGGGTAAAAAGCTTTGCGCGGCTAGCAGCGGTGTTTTTGAGCAGAGTCTCGTTGAATGCGCTTTCTTGTGAAAGCGTTGCATACCTGCTTGTTGGGGGTAACGTACTAAAAGAGCTTGCAAAAAGTGGTGTAAACTCTGCAGCGTAAACGCTACGCGTATTTTCAGTATTGTAGGCGCCTGCACATTCTAGAGGCTCTATGTGCTCAGCAGGGGAAATAACATATGCAGCATGCGGGCTATTTACATGGTTTATAGGATAGTGAAGAGCATTTTCCTGATCACCAGCCGATGAATGTGTGAGATACGTAGCCTCTACTGTATCATCAACACCAGAAAGCAAACCATCAACATCGAGCTGATCTGAAAAATCTATAGAATATAGTTCATCAAAAGGATCATTCTGCGTGATGTCGCCTGCTGTATGCTGTTCATTAGCAAATGCTTCTTGATGAGAGCGTTTTTTCCCCGGATCCATGCCGAGTGTAATGCACGACAATATACTCAATGGCAGTACTGCCAAAATACGTAATGATTTCATAACAACCTCCATAAACCCATTTTAACGCATTTCTATTAGGATATACGGTTTTATTCAGTTAGTCTAGTGGGGGGGGGCGATCGTTGATCTGGGGGCAGATTTGCCCCCATTTTTAACGTTTAGCGTGCAAAGCAAGGATGGAGAGAGGTTTTTAGGGGGAAGAATTTAGGATTTTTTCGGCTGCAGGTATTTCAATACAATCTTTTCAACTTTGCGGTCGGCCAATCGATCTTGCTTGAGCAGGGCAGTGAGATCGTTAACGCATTGTGGATGATGCTTTGCAATCGATTGTGCAGTATATCGAAAAATGGTTTCGTCGATAGGTTTGCCTTGTGCAGTTTTCTTCTGCATAAGGGTGTGGAATACATCAAGAGGGCATGGCAGATGGGGGATCATTTGCCTGATAAAGTTTGAATTACGTGTTTTGTAAAGCTCAGAAATGTTTGCATTCTTTTTGAAATGCTCAATGAGCTTTTCGCGGGGCAGTAGATTTTCAATGCATCCTTGTAATTCATTTTGTGCCAGAGGATGCTGCAGGTGGTATTCGGCAAGCTCATATTGTTGTGCTTGGGTATATTCGTCTCTAATTTTAGCAACTAAACGGCGAAGGCTTATATTTGAAGGGTTAGTATTGTGTACAAACTCTTCGACAACTTTTTTGCTAAAGGTGTCTGTGCTAATATTTTTAATATAACTTTTAATGGCTGGGACTGTACCTAGCATGGTTTGAGGTGCAGGGGAGCCTTGCTGAGATAACCCAATGGATGCTGGGCGTGTTAGCAGTGTGATATAGTCGGAAGGATTGTAGCGCAAACTATCAGCTTGCGCATTCATACTCTCTAATTGAGTAACTACCTGCTTAATTTCAGGCGAGTCGATACCGCCGACAAAGAGCGAAGCCTGAGCTGCCACTCGTGAAGGGTGCATCTTATGCGCAGTAATAAGCTCCATAAATTTTTCTGCAGTGCAGCTTCTCGATTGGATCAAAGCGAGAATAGCTTTAGTTGAAGATAAATTCTTGCGCTGTGATGGTTCTTTGTAAATGAATGTTTGGTATGTGCTACCTGTAATCACATGGGCGCCCTTATCTATATCAAATACCGACATATAGCGTTCTTGATTATGCCCATTGGTTATATTGCGCACAATAGTCTCTGATTCTTTGAGCGATCCAGGATTTTGCGTTGCGCGTATAGGCAACGTATGGGTATGTCCGAGTATTGTCGTGCTTGGCACATGTGTAGCAGTAACATCCGCAAGGGGTGCTGCAGTGCTTTGTGTAGCGTATTCGTGCCCATTTTCCGGTGCATAGCAATGCTCGGCTGTACGCATTCTTTTGGGCGATGGAGCAGGATAATACTGCTGATTAATGGGAATCACATTACGGTAAGGCTGCTGGTGGTATTGTTGAGTAGCTGCTTGCGTGATAGCCCCGGTGAACGACGTATTGCTTGTGGTATGTTGCATGTCGCTTTGTTGCATTAGCTGATGAAGTTCATCATGCAGGCTTTGCGTATCATGGCAAGGGTATGCAACTACTTGTTGGTTGGGCGCTTGAGAAATTGCTAGCTCGAGAG
>JAGVMI010000067.1 GCA_020053845.1 Candidatus Babeliales bacterium | reverse complement strand
TGTGCTAAATCGGTACCAAGCACTTCGCCAAAAATACGATTGATCTCAAATGAGGTAAGCGCATCAGTTACATTATCACCAAACTTCTTGGCATCCATGGAGTACTGCAACTTCTCAAGCTCAAGATCTGCTTGCAAGTTACGTACATCATTAGCAAGCTGCTTGGTTGATGCTTCTATACCTTTAAGTGCAGCATCTACACAGCCACCCACTTCTTTCCAATATTCTTTGGTAAATACATCACTGAGATTTTTTGGCTTTATTTTTTCTTCACAGCGTTTTTTAAGATCACCGCTTTCACGATTGAGGCGATCAATCTCCCACTGCTTTTCGTTGATCCTCTTGTTGAGCGCGGACACCTTACTATCGTAGTCACTGCTTACTCTTTTAAGCCACGCTTCAAGCTGTGCACGCACCGCATCGCGCACAAGCGCAACCGTCGAGCTTGCAAGATCATAGCGCAGCAGGAACTGTTTTGGATCTGTTGTAGGAATACGTAGCTCAACTGTTTTGGCTTGCGTGTTAAAGAACGCTACGCTCTCACGTTTGATATAAAGGCCGTTATCACCAATCGAACCTTTCATCCCTTCTGAAATACCCAGCGGCGGAATGCTTACCTTGCCATTCACCGATGCTTCATAAATATTCTTGCCCGGATTGATTTCAAGATAGAATGATGGATTCTCATCAGCCGACATACCGGTAATTGCAAGCACAGGCGTTACAATCGGCGTCATCTGCCCAAGCCCACGAAGCATTTTTTGCGTATTGCTTACCACAAAGTTGAGGCGCCCAAAGAATGATCCAATTTGCATGCCCGCTTTAACGGTTAAGCCCTCTTCATAGCTTACTGATCCAATATCAAAACCAACAGGCGCTACGGTACACTCAAGATCAGTGAGCTTAATTTTTGGTATTGCATTAGCATCAACAGGTCTGCCAACCATACGCGAAAGCAGAATGATCGCATCAGATATTTGCGCTTGGTTAAGCTTGCCTGAAATCAAGAAGCTCATATCAAGTGGCTTTGACGGCTTTGGCGTAGCAAAATCAACGCCACCTGCAAATGCAGCAGTTACACGATTGTCGCCCGGAACGCCAAGCGAGAATGCACCACGCGCACCCATACCACTAAAGGGAACCGGAATGCCCACCGTTGCAAGCGCAGCTATAGCTGAAGGATCAACATTGATTTGAATGCCTGTGTTACCCAGCGCGAGCCATGGCGCACCAAATGCAGGATCCCACATGCCCTCTACTTCACCTGCAAATACCCACTTTGATGGCGGTAAGAAATTAACAATTGCACGCAGTATAAGCGGATCTTTTTGGCCGCGTGGATAGAGTATCATCGATGCAGATGATGCCATCTTAAGATCTTTAACCTGTATCTTAAAGCTAATATCACCCATCATTACTTTTGAGAATAGTGGCTGCGGCGTAATTTTGCCTTTTTTATAAAGATCATCAAGATCAACGCCTATACGCAGCGGAATATCAATCTTAAATTGTGACTTGTTTATATCTGATGCGATAAGGCCTGTCAGCAGCACGCCGACACGCTCTACCACAAGGCTTTCTGCGTATGGATTATTTCCCAGTGTTACTGCAAAATCTTGGTACTTTTTAAGCTCGCCAGTCAGGTTAACCATCGAGACAAAGCTCAAGCCAGGATTAATCAAGCCATACTCAGGATCTTTAAATGAGAAGTTTGAGTAGATAAGACGCGGCGAGAGAATCTTCATCTCATCAAGCTTTGCAAGCGCAGGATAATCTTGCGAGAATTTCCAACTTGCAGGAGGCATTACAATTACTGCGATGCCTACTGATCCCGTTGTTTCAGGCGCTTTTGGAGTAGCATCAGCAGCTGCCGGCTTTTTATCAAACGGAGATGTTTCAGCTGGCTTTGCTGCAGGATTTTTCACAATCACTACCTTGACGCGCATCGATGCACCCTTGAAGGAGATCGAGCCATCAATCGCAACACCACTTTGCCCTTTGGCAAGGCCAGGCACCATACTGAATGTAGGCGTTTTGATTGTCAGATCTTGGAGCACTTTCACATCTTGCGGTGGAATAAATGCACCAATTTGCGCAACCAAATATGCCTGATAATCAAATGCTTTTACTTTATTAAGCTGCACTTCACCAAATTTGCTTGTAAGCTCCTGAACGTTTGTCGCAACATCATTTAAGTATGAATCTCTTTTAATTTCTTCAGGAACCGGCGGAACTTGTGCGCGCGTTTTTGGTTCAGGCATATTAGCAAAATATTCTGCTTCTTCAGCTGCAGAAGGAGCTTTGCCGCCCGAGGCTTGTTGTTTGTTTGCAGTGCTTGCTGCTGCTTCTTGTGATGCATTGTATGCATCACGCCTTGAATTATCATTGAGCGTTTCATATGCATTCTGAAGCTGTTTGAAACGTTCTTCTGCTTCTTCTTTGTTGTTCGGATTTTTATCTGGATGCCATTTGAGCGCTTCTTTACGATATGCTTTGCGTATCTCATCTGCAGATGCATTTTGATCTACACCCAAAACATCGTAAAAGTTGTCTGGCGCCGGCACAGAATCAGCTTGCAAGCTATATACGCTCAGCAAGAAAAAGCTGCTCCACATGAGAGCAAAGAGGCCAACCGCACTTACTTTATTAATACGTTTCATACCATTTTCCCCTTTCGCATCTCATCTATTGAAAGAAACTTTTAATTGCGTCAAAAATCATCTGTCCACTTGCGCCTGGATTTTTGAAATCAAATTGTAGATCTCTAAGCGTGCGCACATCACGTTTGCCAAGCGCATCGATAGTCAATTCGATCGTAACGCGTGGCATCTTACCCACTTTGAGATCAGCGCCGGTAATTGTGCCATATACTTTGGTAATTTGCAGTGCAGTTGCTACGTCTACAACGGCATTAACGCCATCAAGAATCTTAGCTGTTGCATCGCCCGAAAGCTTAGTAATCTGGCTGCTTGCATCAACAATATCTCTGCCTGCTTGCGTAAGCTGTGAATCGATTTCAGTAACGCCAACATTGATACAATCGCCTACGCCCTTCCAGAATTTATCTGAGAAGAGATCTCCAAAGGATTTAACCTTTGTTTTTTCTTTACAATCAGCTTCAAGCGATTTCTTTTTTGCTTCAAGCGCATTTATCTCTCTATTTGCTTGATCAATTTTCGCTTGCAGATCACGACGTGCCTTATCAATGCCCGAGCCTACTGTTGCTTTCCATGAATTCATCGCATCGCGTACTGAATTTTTAATGAGGCCCATCGTATTATCATCAAGCTGATAGCTCATTAAGAAATCATCAAAATTGCTAAACGGTATGCGTACTTCAGTTTGGCTTGCTTTTGAATTGAAGAAGGTAACGCTCGTTAACTTGCCGTACAGACCTTTAGCACTCAGATCCAACATTACTTCTTGCTGCATGCCAATTAAAGGAATCGACAGATATCCTGATGCATAGAATGCCGGCAGTTTAGGCGGTACCGTCAAAAGCCCAATGCTTGCAGATAACGTAAGCCCATCATCTGCAGTACCTGTCTTTTTATCTGGCCCTGTGCCGCCAAGCTTAAAAAATCCTGCATCAATAGTGCTCAACCAGCCCTGCGCAGTAAATGAAAGTGATCCGGGTGAGCAATCAACATATAATTCACCTTTGAAAGAGCCTAAGCTGATTGCGCCTTGTGCGGTAAAGCCTTTGCCATACTTAACATCTGCTATCTCTATGCTCGTTGGCATCACACGTAGTGCAAGATTTTGAAACACGAGCGGCGGTATGTCAGCCCATGCTGCCTGCTGTTGCTTATTTTGTTCCTGCGCCATTTGTGTAAAAATTTTGTAGAGATCTGAGAATTGAATGCTGATTCTATCAGCAGTACCATATACGCCAAACTCAGGAACTTGGCTGCTGCTTACCTGTGCCTTTGCAGCAAGTGCAATGTTGGTTGATCCAAGCGCAAAATTACCGCGCAAGCCCACGCCACTAAATGGCACAAGGCCAAGCGTTGATGCAGCGATAGTTACATCAGTATTTGTTTCAAACCCAAACTCACTTAATCCCAGCCATGAAAGTCCAAATGCTGGCTGATATCTGCCCGCCATCCAGCCTTTGAAGGTGGTGGTAGTTGGATTAAATGCAATGCCTGCGCCAAAGATAAGCGGCTCTTCTTGCGTCATCAAGCCAACCTTCATAGTGGCAGC
>JAGVMI010000060.1 GCA_020053845.1 Candidatus Babeliales bacterium | reverse complement strand
TTCAACACAAATATTTGCGGGCCACATGCTTGAGCTTGAAACATGGCGTAAAATGCGCGGCCTTCTTATATGCATCATTTGCATCACACTATTTTCTGAAATGGTCGGTATGATGCTCGTATACTCACAGATTGCTTCCTTTCATTCGCTCAAGCACGGCATATTTCATGCTCTCTTTCATTCAATTTCATCATTCTGTAATGCAGGTATTGTAATTCCTGGAAAACACGTTGCACAATTGGGGCAAAACTATATTATCCTTCTGAGCACAACACTACTCATGTTTATCGGTGGCTTAGGGTTTATCACCTGGCATGAAGTTATACTGTCATTGCGCGCACGCTGGAACCAAACACGGTTTCGTTATTCTTTGCACAGTAGAATTATCATTTACGGTTCATGTGCGTTGCTTATTTGTTCAAGCGTGCTTTTCTGGCTCCTTGAGCGCGATCATGTTCTTTCTAAGCTTCCTATTGGCCTTACTGGTATAACCACTCTCTTTCAAGCAGTGTCATTTAAAAGTGCCGGCTTTCTCATTGCATCTCCTGAATCATTCCAATCAGCAACTATCTTTCTCATTCTCGTTATTTCTTTTATTGGTTCATCACCCGCGTCAACAGGCAGCGGTATTAAAGTAACTTCGCTTGCACTCTTTTTAGCAACCGTACGTGCAGCACTTTCAAACCGCGGCTCTGTGGATATCAAAGGCAGAACAATTCCTAAAGATCAGGTATTTAAAGTAGTTGCCATTATCGCAGTTGCACTTGGCTGGATTGGGCTTTCAACATTTTGTCTGCTTGTTACTGAAAAAAATTGGCAATTTTTTGACATAGTTGTGGAAGCGTGGAGTGCATTCACTAACCTTGGCATCACCATGGGACTTACTCCATCGCTCACTTTTGTAGGTAAATGCATCATTATATTAAGTATGATTTTCGGGCGTGTCGGAATTTTTGCTATTGCCATCGCGTTGCGTATGGTCCGCAAACAAGAAGCAACTACATTCCGCTATCCTGAAGAACGAGTCATGATAGGATGAGGTTATTATTATGAAATTTGCTGTTATAGGATTGGGACGCCTTGGATATCACGTGGCTAGTGTACTTGCCGAAAATGGCATGGAAGTTCTGGGCGTAGATAGTAATGAATCTATCGTTGCATCCATTCGCGACCAAGTTACGCAGGCTATCTGCATGCGCATCACCGATGAAGCATCACTACGCAGCATTGGCGTTGATGAAATGGATACGGTAATCGTAGCCATGGGCGAAAATTTTGCACAGTCAATTTTAGTAACAGCACTACTCAAAAAACATCTCAAAGTGCCTACAGTAATCACACGTGCAATCAATGATATTCACAAAGAGATTCTCGACCTTGTAGGCGCGGATCGCGTTATCTTGCCCGAAAAAGAGATTGGCATCAAACTGGCAAACAATTTGAGTTCACCTTTCATGGACTTAGCGCGCTTAAGTAAAGATTTCTCTATCAGCCAAATTGCTGCTGCGCAAGAATTTGTGGGCAAAAAAGTAGGCGAGCTTAATCTGAATGAGCGATACAAAGTGCACTGCATTGGCACGCGAATTGGCGAAGAGATTGCTCCCGTCGATCAGCACTACGTTATTCAAAAGAATACCAAGCTCATCCTTGCGGGTAATAACGACGATCTCGAGCGCATCTCAAAACTATAGCAACAAAAAAGGGCGGTTGATTCCGCCCTTTTTTAATTTTTTATTGCGCGATCAGTTAGATCGATTCAATACGGATAACCGTATGTGGCTGACGGTGACCTTTTTTCACGCGTACTTTTTTACGACGCTTGAATTTGAACACGATCAGTTTAGGACCTTTAATTTGCTTAACAATAGAAGCCTTGATGGTCGATTTAACAAACGGAGTACCAATTTCTACTTGGTCTTCGCCCGACTTCTTCAAAAGCACTTCTTTAAATTCAATCGGAGTACCCGCTTCGCCTTCGATTTTTTCAACCGCAATAGTTTTTCCTTCAAGCGCTTGGTATTGCTTACCGCCTGTTTGGAAAATAGCGTACCGATCAAATCCCTGAATCTCTTTTGCTTTCATTGAAGGATATCCTCTGCAGACTCGAAATTTTGCGCAATTTTACGTCCCTTGATCGTATCACAAAAGCCTCATCGCGTCTATAATAAAGGCTTTTCTCGCCACACGGCTTATTCGCCGTTACAAATAGAAAAATACACGAGGTGCACATGCCCATATTCCACCTATAAAATCCCCTCTTCTTTCAACTGCCAGAGCAGATCGAGAGCCTTCTTTGGGGAAAGATCGTCAAATGAGAGCCCTTTCAGCCGCTCCTGTAGATCTGCCTGAGATGTACTCTCATGTTGCACAGTCTTCAGTTCTCGCTCAAGACAAGCGCAGCGAACACACTCTGTATCTTCCTTAGTGGGTACCCCTGCTTTGATAGTATGCGATGCCCATCCAGATTCTTGCTTGGTAAGCTCGGTAAGAAGATGTTGCGCACGAGTAATAATCGCCTGGGGAAGCTGCGCAAGCCGCGCTACTTGTACCCCAAAGCTCCCATCTGCCACTCCCTGTACAATCTTGTAGAGAAATACAATGTCATCTCCACGCTTCCTGCTTGCAGCATAATAGCTCACCATACCCGGATATAAGCCTTGCAGGGCAGTAAGTTCATGATAATGTGTGGCAAACAGTGCTCGGGCGCCTACCTCTTTGTATAAATACTCCACCACCGCCTGCGCGATAGCCAGACCATCAAAAGTGCTCGTACCTCGCCCTACTTCATCAAGAATCACCAGCGAATTGCGGGTAGCTTGAGTACAGATAGTAGCTGTTTCTTCCATCTCCACAAGAAAGGTACTCTTGCCCTCCGCCATGTTATCGCCTGCGCCAATACGCGTAAATATACGATCAAGTAGCGGTAGATTTGCTGATGTAGCAGGTACAAAAGATCCAGATTGTGCCATGATACTCAGCAGTGCGACTTGACGCAAAAAGGTAGATTTGCCTCCCATATTAGGCCCAGTGACAATCCATAGCGAAGCGTCATCAGTCAGATGCACATCATTGGAAATAAATGATCCTTGCATCTTGGTTTCCACTACAGGATGCCGTCCAGCCTTAATAATAATGTTGCGCTCATCATTGAATGTGGGGCGCACATATCCACGCTCGTACGCAGCACGTGCGAACCCTAAGAGTGCGTCAAGATGTGCTATTGCATGAGAGCAACGGCGCAGCAATCCTGTATAGGATGCGACTTCTTTTTTGACACGCTCAAACACTTCTTTTTCAAGCTGATCGATACGTGATCGGGCCATAATGATTTCAGACTGCAGTTCTTGCAGCGTGCGGCTTACAAAGCGCTCTTTACCTACCAGCGTTTGATGCCGAATATAATCATCGGGAATCAGATGAAGATTTGCTTTGGTTACTTCAAAAAAGTATCCCTGCGATTGGTGGAAACCTACTCTAAGTGAAGTAATACCTGTACGCTGCTGTTCGCACCGTTCAAGCTCAAGTAATTTTCGCTGACTATCTTCAACCAACAAACGCACTTCATCAAGTTGTGCGTCAAAACCTGAAGCTATAAGACGTGCATTGTGCACATCAGTGTTACATGATGCTGCAAGTAATTGTTGTAATGCGTCAAAAGTATCCATGTGCTGACGGATTACCCCATACAGTGAATGCGCTTTTTTGGCATCAACAATCGCTATAATGTCAGGTAATTTTTCAAGCGCATATCTAAGCGCGCAATAATCATGCAGCTGCGCTCTGCCAAGCGCTATGCGACCGACAACACGTTCTAAATCGCCCACAGACTGTAAATGCTCTTCAAGTTGTTGCATGCTCATTACATCGTGCACCAAAAGCTCTACTGCATGCAGACGCTGAGTGATTGCTTCTTTTTTAATCAAGGGCCGCAGCAACCATTTCTTTATCATACGCGAGCCCATAGGCGTTACTGCACGGTCAAGCACATCAAAAAGCGTATGCTTGCTTGTACCGTCTTGATTATTTTTCACCAGCTCAAGATTGCGTTGCGTTGCCGCATCAAGTATAAGAAAATCATCAGGAGCATACGTATTCAGCTGCCAGCTTTGCGTAAGCGCTTGTTCTTGATTGCGCTTTAAGTATGCATAAAAATAACGTAATGCAAGCTGCTGCTCATACGAAGCAGATGATGTCTGCGCATTCTTTACATGAAGGCTCTCGGCCCACGTACGCGCATCACGCTCTTCATCACCAATAGCTGAAGGCGCAACGGGCGTTACACAGTACCCAAGTTTTTTAAGATAACTTAATACCGATTTAGTATCAGAAGCATCAGGAACTACAATTTCATCGGGAAAAAAACGTGCAATCTCAGATTCAAGCTGACGTTCCGATCCTGCAGGAATAGTTGTTGCAAAAAGCTGTGCTGTTAGCAGTTCGCCAAATACCAGCGCCCATGCATCAGCTTGAGGAAAGAATGCAAGCAAATATGATGCTGATTTATCATCAAGCAATTTACTATCGGTCAGCGTTCCTGGTGTGAGCACTTGCGTTACGCCTCTACGCACAACCCTGCCCGGTACGGGCTCTTCAAGCTGATCACATACAGCTACGTTGAACCCGCCTTTAATAAGCTTGGTTAAGTAGTAGTCAAGTGCATGGCGCGGAATGCCACACAATGGTATTGCTTCACCCTTATCCTTACCGCGAGAAGTGAGCACAATGCCCAAGTATGCTGCTGCACGCTTTGCATCATCAAAAAATAATTCGTAGAAATCACCCACCTGAAAAAGAAGCAACGCATCTTTGTAGTTGCTTTTGATGTCATGATACTGCAACATGAGCGGCGTTGTAGGAGTGTTTGTGGTTGGGTGTGCTGATGAAGTCTCGTGCATGATATGCGCACCTTTTTGGCAAATATGACGTGTTGGGCAATGCACCGTGTGCATAAGTGTAGCACGTTTTGCATGATACGTCAGACAAAAACACTCAAAAAAACCCCGCTGCAAAGCGGGGCCTTAGTATCTATAGTAGTGCGTATTTGTTTACCACATACCGCCATTTTGGGCGTAACGTAGCATTTGCTTCAGTTGCATAACACCAATCCACACCGATCCTTCAATTGATGCAAATCTGCTCAACTCACGATCAAGCTTAGTGTCAAACATTGCTACATGGTATGCAAGACGATCAAGGTGACCATTAGCAAGCATGTGTTCAATATTCTCAGCAAACTCATTCGCTTCTTGTATAAGAAACGCTTTAATGCTTTTGGCGTGCTGCACTTTTGATGCATCTATCTTCTTAATTCTCAAATGCATGTAAGCGCACAAATCCTGAGTTGCTTCAAGCAGCGTGTCACACGATGCTACAAATGCTTGCGTATAGTAGGTAAGTTTCTCAGGCTCAGCCATACTGCGCTCTAGTTCTTGCGCATATGCTGCTGCATGTTGCACTGCGGAAAGATACTCGGTATGTTCCTGAGCAAACCAGCCAATGCTTTCCGATTCAAGCACTGCGCACTGAACGCGATCCACACCTTTAGCAAGTATAATGTTACCCAAGCAGTAGCTTATCCCCATTCCTACATTTTTCCATGTTTCTTTAGAACCCAGTGCTTTTACTTTATCGCCAAGCCATTCTCCCCATCCTGGCTTTGGCACATCTGCATCAGGTGCCGCTGCCGCTATAGCAGTCGCAGCCTGCTTTGTTGCCCCCAGAAAGTAGCCCACCACTTCATAAGCCTGATACGCAACTATCGCGCCTCCTATCACCAGCACACCTTTGCGCATAAGCGCTCTTTTGTGCATGTGCCGATTAAGATCACGCGCCCTGCGCACGATATGCGGATTATTAAGGCGCACAAGCAATGGTGTAAGTTCTAGTTGCTGTTCACACCATGTCGGGGCTACAATCATAGCCGCCATTATAAGCAGATGTATTTTCATACGATATCCTCACACTGTTGCAAAGCCATCCCAAAATGCACGTACGTGTGGGGACTTTTGCGTTGTGATATCTCTACTGTGTTGTTTACTCTTATACGTATAGATACTTCATTACTGCTTATCGTCATGTGCTTTTTTGTGGTTCTCATACGCCGTATATTTATCAGCGCGTCCTTTTGCAAGCTCCACCGGATATTTTGCTTTGATTTCTTTAATCTTCTTATGCACAGCCGCAGTTACATCAAAATCACATTGGTTCGCAAAGGCAAGCGCAGCAATAATCACATCGGCAAGCTCTTGCTGCACGCGTTCTCGAGAACGTTTATACTCTTTCTCGATTTCATGCGCGCCTTCAACCCACTGAAATATTTCCATAAGCTCTGCAGCTTCAACTGCTATTGCCATGCTTAAATTTTTAAACGAGTGAAACTGCTTCCAGTCTCGCTCATCAACAAATGCTTCAACAGCACTTTTAAGCGTCTCAAGCGTAGTATTTGTATCATCTTGCATAGCGCACCTTTTCAACTTTGCTCAGGCATTTTAAATTCACGCCTTAAATAAGGCGCTGTATATCCCTTATTGGCTTGCGCCACTTGCCGTGGAGTGCCTTGCGCAACTACGCATCCACCACCATCGCCACCTTCAGGGCCCATGTCAATGAGATAATCGACTGTTTTAAGCAAATCAAGATTGTGTTCGATAACAATCATAGAATTACCCTTATCAATAAGCCGATTAAGCACCTTGAGCAATTTCTCAATGTCGC
>JAGVMI010000076.1 GCA_020053845.1 Candidatus Babeliales bacterium | reverse complement strand
TGATGGGCGTGGTGAAGCAGTACTTAAAAAAGAACTTGAGCAGCGAGCGCATGCACTTGAGGAAAAACTGCAACGTTTCGGTGTGCATGGTAGTGTAGTATCCATAAAACGTGGGCCCGTGGTAACGCTTTTTGAATACAAGCCAGGCATCGATACTAAGCTTAGTAAGATATTATCACTTGAAGATGATCTTGCACTGGCGCTGCAAGCGATAAGTATTCGTATTCTCGCTCCTATTCCTGGCAAGCCCGTGGTTGGCTTTGAGGTTGCTAATATGCATCGCAAAGATGTACTTTTTGCGCCCATCATAAAATCTGAAACATATCGAAACTTACAAGCATCACTGCCTTTGGTGCTTGGCAAAAATACTATAGGTGATGATGTTGTCGTTGATTTAGCACGTATGCCCCATCTGCTTGTGGCCGGTTCGACTGGATCGGGTAAATCGGTTGCACTCAATGCAATGCTTATCAGTTTATTATGTGCACGACGTCCAGATGAGCTCAAGCTTGTACTTATTGATCCTAAAAGACTAGAATTTGCATCGTATGCAGATATTGGGCACTTGCTATTTCCTATTGTTACTGATCCACGCCGCGCTTCTCCTATTCTGCGCTGGATTGTGCAAGAGATGGAAGAACGCTATGAACAGATGGCACAGTCAGGAGTGCGCAGTATCAGTGACTATAATATACAAGCAGCGCGGCAAGGCACCACGCCATTCTCCTATATAGTAGTGGTGATTGATGAGCTTGCTGATTTGATGATGACTGCAGCGCGTGATGTTGAAGATCTTATTACACGTATTGCACAAATGGCACGAGCAGCGGGCATTCACCTTATTGTCGCTACGCAACGGCCCTCAGTGGATGTAATTACCGGGCTTATTAAGGTTAATTTTCCAAGCCGCATCGCATTTCGCGTTACATCGAAAATTGATTCACGTACCATTCTTGATTGCAGTGGTGCCGATAAGCTGCTTGGCAGAGGCGACATGCTATTTCTTGATTCATCGCGTGCAACGCTTGATCGTGTACATGGCGCATATGTTTCTGATCAAGAAATTAATCGCACCGTAGAGCACATCAAAGCTCATTGGCCAGCGCAGTACCTTGATATATCATCAGAGTTAGCACTTGATAATGGTGCTACAGCAGATGTAGATGAGCATTTATATCAACAAATAATTGAGTATCTGCAGGAGATTGATGAAGTTTCTATATCGCTGCTCCAGCGGCGGTTTCGCATAGGGTTCAATCGCTCTGCGCGCATCATTGAATTGCTCGAATCGCAGGGACTAATCATGCCTGCCAGCGGTGGTAAAACGAGAAAAATTATTCGTTAAATGCTATAAAACAGCATTCAGAGCGCTCTTGCTTGACAATTAAGCAAAAAGAGGACATTTTGTTGTCCACAGAAAAATCCCACAATTTCCAGACATTTTTGGAGAGTTAAAACTTCGAGAGCGCGAGGGTATCGATGCTGTTTGATGCGCATTTTGTAAAAAGAGTACTCCCTGACGTTGTAATCGAGCAAGGCGAATTCCCGAGTGACCCATCATTTTCGGTTGATTCTCGCAGTATACGGCCTCAGGATATTTTTGTTCCGCTGCGGGGAGCGCACCGTGACGGACATGAATTCATAAGTGATGCACTACGTAATGGTGCTGCAGGCGTGCTTGTAGCACGTGAACAACGCAGCGTGCTTGCTGCTTTAGATAAACATCTCATTACTCACAAATTGATACTTATAGTAGAAGATGCATTGCACGCATTTATTGAGCTTGCGCGTGCATGGCGCCAGACGTTCACCGTTCCCGTGGTAGGTATTACAGGATCTGTAGGCAAAACATCAACGAAAGAACTTGCTGCAGCTATTCTGCGTAGCCGTGGTATGAACGTGCTTGTATCGCATGGTAACCAAAATACATTGATTGGCGCAGCCATTAATATATTTCGGTTTCGCGCGCATCACCAAGCTGCTATTTTTGAAATGGGTGTGAGCAAGCGTGGTGAGATGAGTGCAATAGCTGATGTCGTACGTCCAACTACGGCGGTGATCACCTGTGTAGGCCACGCACACATGGAAGGTATAGGTTCGCTGCATGATATTGCACTGGAAAAACGTGATATTTTCAAGTTTTTCAATCAGGACAATATTGGCATAATCAATGGTGATCAAGCGATTCTTTCGCATGTGTCATATCCGCATCCGGTGATACGCTTCGGATCAAAAACTACCAATCAAATTCAGGCACGCAAAATAAGAGTATCTGGTTCGCAGATGCACTTTGTGCTCAAAATTTACAAACACAAGTATGCTCTTTCATTGAATCAGAGCAATGCGAGCGTTGTTTCCAACATTTTAGCGGCATGCGCAGTTGCGCACTTGCTGGGCGTTCCTGCAGATGTGATAGTGGCAGCGTTGGATAAAATACCAGTCATTCCAGGCAGATTTGAGCCCCGACGCCTCAAGCATGTGCCCGGGGTGCTTATTAATGACGCTTACAATGCTAATCCGGTAAGTGTTAAAGCTGCTTTGCTTGCATTTCAATGTATGGATGCTCAAGCCCCAAAGATAGCAGTACTGGGGGATATGCTTGAGCTGGGAGTTAACAGCCCATTCTGGCATCGGCAATTAGGGCGCTTTTTACGTAAAGTACCTTCACTTAAGCATGTTATTCTTGTAGGCTCATTGGTACAGTGGACTAAAAAAACATTGCCTGTTGGCCTTACTTATGATTTAGTACCATCATGGCAAGAGGCGATTACCACCCTTAGAAATAGACTCGGCCAAGGAGCTGTTGTGCTTGTTAAAGGTTCGAATTCTATGGGGCTTATCAACCTTGTAAATGAGCTAAGCGAAAAGGCATCTTAGGAATACCAGTTGTGAAAAAAGTTACCAAGAACGAACTCAATAATGAGCTTAGCGCTCAGGATGTATCCCACAAATCAGTACTCGTACATGAAGTACTGGAGTATCTCAACATTAAGCCTCACGGCGTGTATGTTGATGCAACATTTGGGGGAGGCGGGCACACGCGTGCAATTCTTGATCGTGAGCCCACGTGCCGTGTAGTAGCCCTCGATTGGGATGCGGTGTCGATAGAAAAGCATCTCGAGCAATTACAAGAGCAATATGCTGGCCGCATTACGTTCCTCTGGGGTAACTTTGCAAATCTTTATAAAGTACTTAAAAAAGCCAAGATAGGTCCTGTGGATGGTATCTTGGCTGATTTTGGTACCTCACAGATGCAGATTTTTGCTCGTCCGGGCTTTTCATTGTATCGCGATGCGGCTTTGGATATGCGCATGTCGCCTCC
>JAGVMI010000128.1 GCA_020053845.1 Candidatus Babeliales bacterium | reverse complement strand
TTGGTACACTTCTTGAGCGCATTCACGCATGGTTTCCTCATGAGCGCATACGCTTTGTAGGCAATGGGATCACTACCTACGGCGATCAGATTCGTGCATCTTTTGGCGAACGCGCATATCTCGCACATGATGAACCATCGTATGTTCCCCTAGACATGATAGCCCGCATGGGAAATGAGCTGTGGCATATGAAAGAAGGCATCACCACACAAGTTCTTCCGCTCTATCTTAAAAAGCATGCTTGTCAGATAGCGCTTGAAGCGCAAGAAAAGCGCTAACCACGCGCCCCGTGCTCACGCAACATATCTTCCACTTGGCGATATCCACGCTCAAATGCAATCTGAAGTGGCGTGCCCACTTTTGAATCGCCCATAAGATTTGGATTTGCGCCATATTTAAGTAATGCCGCCACCATAGGCAGATTATTTGATTCGACAGCAATGATAAGAGGCGTTTTACCGCGCGCTTTCGTATTAATATCTGCTCCGCGTTCAAGCAGGTAGGAAACAAACCCCTGATCATGCGACTGCTGCGCAGCTAACATAAGTAATGCTGTAGCCATCTGCCCACTAATGCGCACTCCATACTGATGCATAAGTTTAAGTGCTTTCACATCGTTGGTATTAACTGCCGCAACAAGTGATCGCTGCTGCCAATCTTGCAGCACACCTGGTGCTTGAATCTTTACCGCAGCAATAAGTGCGGGAATGGAAACTGCATAGATACTTTGCGCAGCTACAAAAAAGAGCGGATGAGTTTGCAGAAGCTTTTGATGCGCTTTCAGCCATGAAATAACCGGCACATCTTTTTTGACGCGATTGTAGTAATGTACAAGAGCAACCATTACTTCAACCTTATCATGATCTTCAAGCGGCGATTGGGCTGATAACACTTTATCTTGCACAAATTTTTCCACCGTTGCTGCAGGTAGTTGTAACAACATCCTCGCAAGACTATCAACGCTCTGCGAGTACGCAAGAAGCTCAGCATGATTTTCTACTGTTTCAAGTGCAGCTTCAAGCTGGGGATCTTGTGCAGCTTTGGGTTGCTTGTTTTGCACAGTACTTGCAAGCACACCAATACTTGCAGTAAACATAAATATAATGCCTATCAGCAGCGTATTATCTGATCGTTGCGTCTTCATCACTTCCCCCTGCCCCAAACTGCCATGCGTCACTTATATATTTCTTATTGCACAACATTCATCATTAGCATAGTGTGCTTGATTACCCAAATGCAACACAATCTAATTCTATTTGAAGCGATTGCTGATGGATGCGTGCAAGTTTAAAAAAGAAGTGAGCGTACAATCCCCGCAGCAAGTGTCGCCGCTTGTACTGAGCGAAGCACTGTGGGAGTTAGTGCAACAGTTTGTGCAGCCGCATCTGCCATTACAGCACGTTCTTGCGACGTAAAGTCACCTTCAGGCCCCACAATAAGTGCAAGTGTTGCAGTGTGATCATGCGCAGCAAGACTGTTAATTATGGTATGCAATGGCTTACCATCAACCACAAATGCGTAGCACGATGAGGTATGCTGCTGCACAAAAAGTTCAAGTGCGATAGGGGCATGTATGTGAGGATAGGCATAGTGCTTAGACTGTTCCGCAGTTGCCTGCAAAATACGCTGCGCGCGTTCATACTCTTTTTGCCCGCCCCACGAGCGCTGAGCTTTCTGCGTTGCGATAAGCTGAATATCATTAATGCCCAGCTGCCCCAGATGTGCAAGTGCATCATCAAAGTCATCTTTCTTAAGAAGGGGTAGCCCAAACACTATGCGCGGAGTAAAACGCGGATTTGACGTGTGTGCCGTAATCTCGCACCCTACCGACTTTTTATCAAGAGCTATCACCCGCATCTGTGCATGTACGTTTTGATTAAAAAGCACAAAAGTATCGCCTACATGCAAGCGCAGCACATCACGTATACGATGCACTACGTCACGATCAGTAAACGTAAGCTGATGCTCGCTACTTTTTGGCATATTTTCATAAAAGAGTGCAAATTCATGCTTGCTGTGCAGCTCGCTCACGACGAATCCTTTGCCATGCATGGACATGTAACCAGGTTTTTAACCGTTGATAGCGGCTTGAAAAAAAGCTTCTGATTGCCGCAAAGCGCACCACTAATGCACTGCCAAAACGATTGAGCAGAATGCGCCAGCGTGACAGTGGCTCTGTAGGGATCTCATCACAAAGCTTTGCATAATCATCCTGAGCAGGAGATATCTGCACTTCATAGCTTTCAAGCTGATCAATTTCTTCCACAAGCGTATCGCCCGCAAAGCGATCCGTAAAACGGCCAACAGCGTAAGCAGGAGGCATACCTTGTGCAAATACCATGCCGGCAAGAGCAATAAACGCGTAAGAATTCCGACAATTGCGGTTCATTAAATATCCTTTATAGCCTGTAGTGAAGTATATCGCTTAGTATAGCGCGTGTACGTGTTGAAACAAATAACGATGCGCAGGAAATACGCGTTATGAAAAGGATGCCTATGGAATACACACCTTCTTCACACGCTCATCCTGTAGCACTCGTGATCCTCGATGGATGGGGATACTCAGCTGAAACTCACGGCAATGCACTTGCTCAAGCAGCAACGCCACAGCTTGATGCATGGATGGCACGTTATCCCCATACGCTGCTGCAAGCTTCAGGAGAAGCAGTTGGATTGCCGCCGGGATACATCGGCAATTCGCAAGTAGGCCATACTACTATCGGTGCGGGTAAAATTATCAAGCAACCGATTACATTAATGAACGAACTACTTGAAAAACATGTGCTGGAAACGCATCCCGTTTTGCTTGAATGTTTGGCGCGCTTGCGTACATCACAAGGCACACTGCACATTATGGGATTGCTTTCTGATGCAGGAGTTCATGCGCATGCACAGCATCTTTATGCATTCATGAGAATTGCAGCGCAGCACGGAACAACACGTATTGTGGTACATCCCTTTCTTGATGGAAGAGACAGCGATCCGCGCAGCGCACATACGTACCTTGAAGAACTAGATCGAGTAATAAGCGAGCTTGGCGTTGCACACATAGGATCTATCCACGGAAGATTTTATGCCATGGATCGCGACAAGCATTGGGATAGAACGCAAAAAAGTTACGATGCGCTTATCAATCCTGTGCAATCTAAGTACCTCTCCTGGCCAGACATGCTTAAAGATTACTATAGCAAAGGCATTACTGATGAATTTATCCCACCCACTTGTTTAACTTCCGACTGGCGTATTGCCGATGGTGACGGCATTATTTTTTGCAATACGCGCCCCGATCGCGCTCGCCAACTGGCCGCATGCTTTGTGGAAAAAACATGTGATGCATTTGTAATTAAGCCACTTTCACTCACTTTTTTTCTCACGCCTACTGCTTACTGGCATAATACGCCCAATGAAATCCTCATTGCTCCCTCACTCGTGCGCAACACACTTACCGAAATACTCTCTCGCGCAGGCAAGAGTATATACACCATCGCAGAAACAGAAAAATACGCCCACGTGACTTATTTCTTCAATGGGGGAAGGGAAGAGGTGCGCCCAAATGAAAAGCGCGTTCTTATTCCATCCTTGGTGCACAGAGACTATGGTGCACATCCTGCCATGTCGGCAACTTCTATTACCGATCATGTGATAGCAAGTTTGCAAGATGCGCCTGCTGATTTTTATCTCATTAACTACGCAAATCTTGATATGGTAGGCCATTCAGGAAATCTAGAAGCCACCAAAAAAGCTGCCGCTCACCTTGACCATGAACTCGAGCGACTTGCGCAAGTGCTTTTCAAACACAAGCATGCCGTTATGTTTATTACCGGCGATCATGGCAAAGCAGAATGTATGATCGATCCAGTATCGCAGCATACGCTCACTGCACATACTACCAATCCCGTCCCTTTCATTGCCGTTGACCCTTGTGGCATAATCCCACCCCAGAGCATTGCCGCCATGCAGGGGCTTGCCGATATAGCACCACTTGTAGTGAAAGCATGTGGGATCTAATGAGTGCATATAAAAAGAGGTTATAATGAATTGGACAATAACTGCTACTCAATGCGTAGTATTCGCAACATTTATGACACACGCATCTGCGTATTCAATGGAGGCAGTTGATCCTAACCTTCTTAGGGCAAAGCTGGAGCATCTTGAGGAAGCATCAGCTTTTAGCCAATCCGCTCTTCAAATAACAAAGGGATTTTGTGCGCTGTCCCGCGAGCAAAGGTTTGCTTTAAACAATAAAGAGCATTGTGACTTTACCCGCCTTGTTGAAAAGCTCTATAACCTCAAGACACAACATCGCAATGCAGAGCAATCCACCTACCTATCAATAGAAGCAGAGAAGACCATCAATGAGCGTGCAAAGGAGCTTTTTGGCGCACAACATAATGAAACGCTTCCTCTTGCTGCATGTGCAATATTAGATTTAGAGGAACTTGCATATCAAGGTAAACTGCCTGTACTGTGCACCATGCTCATGCAAACCAGGAGTAAAATACATACTCCCTCAATTATTAAACAAGCGATAGGCTCCTATATTTCTCACTATTTGCAAGAGTACACTAATATTATGATCGAACTCAGTGGGCGCCTACGAATTAGCCCAGTCTTTACAAGTCTGAGTACCATGCGAAGAATATGCCAACATATCCCCCATCCTTCTGAACGGGTACTTGAACTCATAGCGACAGCACGGGTTCCTGAAGAATATAGCGATCGCACCCTTATTGCTCAAGAAGCATTGAACGTATGCAGATCAACAGTTCCAGCGGCATGTCAAATGACAAAAACAATCAGAGAGCTTCTAGAAATCACACCGGCAATCGAATTCAATCTTGAAAGCCTTGAATTACTTTTTCAAGACGCGAGCTCTAAAGCTGATTCTTCAGAGCCTGCACAACCACAGGAATAAGCAATTTTCCTAGCTTGGCCTATATTCAAAAAATACCAGCCCATACGTGTCATCGCGGCCCGTTTCATCAAATCCAAAGCGGCGATAGAGTTTTTGCCCCGAGACGTTATCAGTACGCGTAGTAAGCTGCACTACCTGCGCGCCCATTTTTTGTAGCTCCTGGACTGCATGAGCAAGCAGTTTTTCGCCATAGCGCTTACCGCGATATTCTTTATTGACGCCGACAAAAAGTACTTTGCCAATCCCAAGGCGCAGCATGTAGTAAGCAGTAAAGCCAATGAGCTTACCATGCTCACGCAGTACTTTAATACGCAGCTTACCTCCTGCTTGCACATCTCCATCGGGAGATTTGTATTTGAGCATATTCTCTACGGAATATCCTGGAGTAGAGGTAAGCCAATAGCGATCCGCCTCAAATAGCTCAATAATATCACGCGTATCACGCGCATTATTAAATGGCAGAATGGTTTGCGGAGTGCGCTGGACGTACCACAAGCCTGCACCTATACACACTGCCAAGAGCGCCATAACAACATATTTTTTTACGCCACTGCGTTGTTCTGCATGCATGTTCATTCATCATCCTCGGGGAGAATTTGATCAATCTCTGGTACAGGTACATGAGCTGCAGGCGTATTATACACTATTTTATAGAGCATAAGCCCCTGCGCTGGTGCTGTGGGTAGCGTATGATGCGGATTGCATGCCGTCAATAGCGATTGTACATGCTCAGGCGAATATTTTTTGCTGCCAGCAGCTGCAATTGCTGCGCCCACAAGCCTACGAATCATGTAGCGCATAAAACGCGGTGCAGTAAATCCTATGCGATACACACCAAAACGCTTGATGTATTCAAACGAGATATGCTCAATAGTGCGCACCGTTCCATCAGTGTGATCATTGCCTGTGCAAAACGATCTAAAGTCGTGCGTACCTTCAAAAAGCCGCAGCGTTGCTACAAGCTTTTCAAGATCTAATGGATAGCGATAAAACCATCCATAACGCTCAACAAAAGGAAGCGGTCTTTTATTAAAAAAGTGATAGTAATAGATTTTGCGCGCCACATTATGATGGGGATGAAATGAAGCATCGATATGCTCTACGCGCCTGAGGATAATGTCTCGCGGCAGCGCATTGCTCACCGCAAATTTAAATTTTGAAACCGAGAGCTCAAAGGGTAATGTACAAAGCACTACTTGACCAAGTGCATGCACTCCTGCATCAGTGCGCGAAGCCCCGACCATGCGGGGCTTGCAACCAAATACTTTCTCAATCGCATCGCGCAGCGCTTGTTCTACTGATCGGCGATTTGCTTGCATTTGCCATCCGAAATAGCTCGTGCCATCGTATGCTACAACAAGCTTAAACCGCTTTTGATCTACCATCGCTGCTCATTTACAGATTTCAGGTGCGATTTACTTGTTACGCATTGGAGCGCGCAATACTTTTTTGCGCAAGCGAATGCTCTTTGGCGTAATTTCAATCAACTCATCTGGTCTGATCCACTCCATGCACTGCTCAAGTTCCATCTTTTTAGCAGGAGCCAAGCGTACCGCATCATCCGTACCTGATGCACGCATGTTGGTAAGCTTTTTCGCTTTGCATGGGTTTACATCGAGATCGTTATCTCTGCTGTGTTCGCCAATGATCATGCCTTCGTACACTTGATCGGTTGGCTCTACAAAGAGAATGCCGCGCTCTTGCAAGTTATCGAGTGCATATGCAGTTACCATGCCAGCTTCCATGGAAACAAGTGAGCCCTTAGTACGCGCAGGCACATCGCCCTTATATGGCTGATAGCCCAAGAAGCTGAAGTTCACAATACCGGTACCGCGTGTATCAGTTAAAAACTGGCTACGGAATCCAAGTAAGGTACGTGATGGCACTTCATACTCAAGGCGCACACGTCCGCTTTCAAGCATTTCCATGTTTTTCATGATTGCTTTGCGACGGCCAAGGTTTTCCATAACAGGACCTTGATGCTCTTCTGGCACATCGATGATTACAAATTCGATAGGCTCTTGCTTCACGCCATCGATCGTTTTAAAGATCACCTCAGGCGCTGATACTTGCAGCTCAAAGCCTTCACGGCGCATATTTTCAAGCAATACGCCCAAGTGTAATTGCCCCCGGCCTGATACTTTAAATACATCAGGTGAATGGGTAGGCTCTACGCGAAGCGCAACGTTTACTTTAAGTTCTTTTTCAAGACGTTCTTTGATGTGGCGCGAGGTAAGCAGGTTACCTTCTTTACCGCTAAACGGAGAATCGTTTACGGAGAAGTACATGCTCAGCGTTGGCTCATCCACTTTCACGTATGGATATGGATTTGGTTTGCCCACTTCGCACACCGTGGCGCCAAGAGGCGGCTGCTCATCAAATCCTGCCACTGCTACGATATCGCCATATCCAGCTTTTGTTGTTTCTTTTTTGCTCAAGCCTTCAAAGGTAAACAATTTGATTACCTTAACAGGCGCGCTTACATGATCATCACGGCATACAGTAACTTGCTGGCCTACACTAATTTCGCCGGCAAAAATACGTCCTACTGCAATTGGGCCCAGATATTCTGAATGGTCAAGGCTGGTAATAAGCAAGCGCAAGCCTTCACCTTTTTCTGTAGGAGCAGGAATCGTATCAATGATTGCCTTGAAAAGCTCCTGCATATCGGTAGTTGGCTTATTGTAGTCGCGCGTCATAAAGCCCATGCGTGATGAGCCATAGAGCACAGGGAAATCAAGCTGGCTCTCATCGGTTACCAAATCGAGAAACAGATCATGCACTGCAGATTCTGTTCTATCGATATCGGCATCTTTTCTATCAATTTTGTTAATCACCACGATAGGGCGGAGCTTAAGCTCAAGCGCTTTACGCAATACAAAGCGAGTCCCTGGAAGTACACCTTCCGCTGCATCTACAAGTAGAAGGAATCCTTCTACCATCTGCAGCGTACGTTCTACTTCACCGCCAAAGTCACTGTGGCCCGGGGTGTCGACAATGTTAATTGAGTAGTCACCGTAGGTGATACCGGTATTTTTAGCAAGAATGGTAATACCACGCTCACGTTCGAGCACGTTGGAATCCATCACGCGATCTTGGGCATTGTCCGACAAGGTGCCTGACTGCCTGAGTAACTGATCTACCAACGTTGTTTTTCCATGGTCAACGTGGGCAATAATAGCAATATTTCTGATATTCTGGCGGCCAGCGCCTTGTGTCGTGCTCATTAAATACCTAAAACTAGCGAAGATATGGGAATTTCCTGAATAATCCCCATTTTAAAGGAAAATAAGCGATGCGTCCAGGCCGCTTGCCCGGTTTATAGGGCAAAATGAAACTCCAGGATCCCCGTAAAAAAATGCAATCATTGCGCCCCCCTGCCCCCAGATTGCTATGCTGCGGTGTAATGACTATGTGAGGAGCGATATATGATGAAGTATCTCGTGAAATGGCATTATCCATCTGCAATAGCTTTTAGCCTTATATTTGTGGCGTTACATGCAAAGCTAGCAAATGATTTCGAGCAGTATGCTCAACAATATGGCTATAAAGCAGCTCACCTGCGCGAGCTTTCTCACATTGCCAGCGCATTGAACAAAAAATTGGATAAAAGCAGCTATGCATTTGCAGTACCCTCATTTTTACCCATAAGCAGCCAAGAAATCGAACGCTTTCTTGCATCTACGCAGAGTACCTCAGATGAAAACACACTTGAAGCCGTCCAGAAAGAGTGGGCTGCTTTCCGTGCTGCTCAGCCCCGCGAAAGTAACGTTCTGACACCTGAAAGCAAAATGATTCTCGCGCGTATCCGCGATCACATAGAGCATGCATTTAAAGCGACGCCCTTCAGCATAGATAATCCCACACGCAATGCATCATTTCTTGCGTTCCTTGCGGATGCACAAAAGCGCAATTTATTGCTTATGATTCGCAGTACCGGCAGAGAAGATTCTACCGAGCTTGCTAATGCTGGCGGCAATGAAAGTGTTGCCGCAGTGCTCCCCACGCGCGAAACTGTATCACAAGCCATAGCTACAGTCATCGCTTCTTATTTTGGAGAAAGGTCACTCACGCAACGCATTATTGCGCAAGACACACGTCTTTTTGACACACCACTCATACCCGTGTTGCTGCAAGTAATGATTGGCGAATCGGCCAGCGTGACAGCGGCCACAAAAAGTATTCCTGCATCTGGTGTAATCTTTAGCCAAGAAGCGCAAGCGGGAACGCCAGGAGTCGTGCAAATCCAATCTTCGTGGGGACACAATGAAGGAGTAGTGAACGGCATCGTCGCAATCGATACATTCTATATTGGGGCTTCGCGTATCATTCATCCA
>JAGVMI010000146.1 GCA_020053845.1 Candidatus Babeliales bacterium | reverse complement strand
ATGGAAAACAATATATGAATTATAAATATATTTTCATTTTGAAACTAACATTAGTAGCGCAAAGCATACACGCAAGCTCAACGCCGCAAAAACTCGTCCTTATCGATACCGCAGGTAAGAATCGTACTGCATACCATGCGCTCATAACACTTGCCACACATGCCGGATACGCCGTTTCGTATCGATCATTTATTGACCTACTTGAACACCCCCATATCGAACCCTGTAATGCACTACTGATTGTGCTCGACACCCTCTTTCTCAAACACATTCAACACCCTTTGACTACACGGGTACTCAATGCTTTGCATGGCGCTGTTGAAACAAGTCAGCCCGCAGTAGGCATTATCATGCCGTATCGCGTAAGCAACTCAGCCGTATACAAAGCACGTATTACAGGTTTTTTGCAACGCCTTTATGAACCGCGCATCTCGCTTAAAAATAACGCGTCTATCGCGCTTTTTCTTGATATAGCAACGCACTCAACTACTGCTCTTACTCACACTACCCTGCTTGCACGTAACGATAAGAAGCGCTCCTCGTATATTGACACACTCAAGCGCATACGCAATCAAAAATCAACGCTCCAAGAGCCCACAGAATTTTTCGATATTGCACAGCACCCCACACCCAATATTCGCCCATGCTCAGATTGTACCCCTTTTGCAAGCATGATTACCTTGCTACCAGACTCACAATCGCCACTGCTCATAACATCCTCAGCACAGTGCCTGAGTGCTGAACTAGAAGAAGATTGCATGGTAACGCCAGAGTCACTTCATGAACGAGAACAATTAGTTGAACATACACAGGCACTTCTTGCGTACTGGAAAGATGTAAACGAAGCGCATAGCTTTATTATTCCTGTAAAGGATGGTTCTTGCGCACACACCGAACATAAAGCAAACGATATGCGAGCGCTCAAAGCCGCACTTGTCAAAACATGTCCTAAAGCACATACAGTCTCTCCTTCATGGATGAAGCAGGGCATGTCATGCGCATGGCTTGATCCGGCAGATTTTTTTGCAACCTTCGATGAACTAGGCCTTATAGCCGCGCACATCAAAGAAACGCATCCTGATCTTAGCGAAGATGAGCGCACAACATTGGGGAAGGCTACGGCTCTTGATAGAGCAGTGAGGTGCTCTATTGATCCTGATTACACGATGCTTTGGCTTGAATTTTTTCCTGAATGGTATTTAAGTACGCAAGGCATTAAACAGCAAGAGAAAGAAGTGTACCAAGAGCGCGTTACCACTATCATGCGCGCACTTACTGCATATTGCCAACACACCGGCAAGGCATTGCCCAAAATATTTCTTGGCATGAATATCAGTAGTAATTTCAAAATGGTAAAAGCTCACACGCCTGCGGTAGATATATTTGGCACTGTATATCCCCACATTCCTGCGCCACTTGATAAGCAATATTTATGGAAGCCTGAAGTTGTTGATGTATTCAACGCATTCTGCGATATGACTGCAGACATTATGCCCATTGATGGGGTGTTCTTCGATCTTGAAATGTATCATGCCCCGCATGAAACAGGTGCATATTTGCCGCTCATGGATTTTTCCGATTCAAGCTGGCACCAGTATGTGGCTCACGAAGGTAACCCCAATCTTGCTCCGCTCACTACGGTTACTGCGCGCGTAAACTATCTCATAGCAACTAAAAAGCTTTTGCATTACTTTAGCTTTCTTGAGCAACAAGCACGCGCAATAGGCACTTACATTAAAAACTCATTGCAGGAACGCATACCTGATCTTGTATTTGCAGCATATGCTCCTTCTTTGCCTGCAAGCTGGTTTTATCGTGGCCTTTGCGCAGGCTTGAGTGATCGAGCCCATCCGCTCTTTTTTGCTTCTTTCAATGCGCTCTACTGTCCTCATGAACGAGCGCTTGCTGCAGCAGGTATACACTGCTTTCATTCACAATCTGCCATGCTTTCAAAATTCAAAACTCATGCAGATGCATCATACATCGACACAGCTCTGGCACATCATCCAAGCCTATGGTTTAATCGCCCAACACGACTCGCCTATGAATATACTCAGCAAGAGCTTGATAAAGTATGGTGGGGCATTGAATCGTCTCCCCTTGGCCTGCAACAATTCAATAACATGGTGCATAAAAAGCTCAAGCAGCACTATCCATCAACAGCTACACGGAAATTTGATTTTTAATGAGACGATCGTTAGGCTATGCTCGCATTGATGTACTAACCCAACAGAATGTGCAGCATGAAGCGCCAAGCAACACGTATGTTTCTTCTTTTTTTTCTAATGTACAGCACCACACATGCATGTGATTGCCCTATCACCACAAGCGATCTGCCTGCATCACATATGGGCATCATACGAGCATCACCTGCCACACAACAGACAAAATCTTTTTTCGAACGTATTATTCTTTATTTTGTGCAAACAATAAGTAAACCGACCGGTATTATCAACTTAATTACGGTGCCATGTGCAATTGGTATCGATGTTGCAGCCCCTCTTATGCGACTGCTATGCACCCTGGTAGGATATGAAAGAGATCAATCTTATCTTGATCTCAACAACACACGCGTACATGAAACATGTATGCAATGGCATGCTCACGATTTTGAGTTGCTGTTCATGCGTATCATGGATAATGCGCGGCCTTTTGCTGCTCATCACCAGTATGCCATCATACATTGCTATCCTCTCTACCAATTTCCGGGATTTATTGATCTCATCAAACGCTTTCCGTGCTACCAAGCTACAATACGCGATCTGTACGCACGAATGCTCAGCGATAAACAATTTATGTTACATATAGAAGAACTGCCGGGCATTTCGCCACACCAACTTCTTGTGATTGTAGAGCGATATTATCATGAGCTGAATACATAGCTCTACAAAAAAACACTTTATTCTCGCTCATTTTTCCGCATATCACGCAACCTTTAAATTAACACTCATTGAAATAGCGAGCGAAAAAGAAAAAACTTTGATTGCGCAACACTGTTTTTTGTGTTAAGAACTTAAACCAGTAAGCAGTGTTAACATCTTCTAACTCCGATACGTCAAGGAGGAGGATCATGATACCTATCTCATCCCTGTGCTGCAGCGTACGAAAAAATGCAGCGTGTGTAATCCATGGATCACACGTTACATCGTACCTACAAGCATCTGGGGTTACCCAATTTGCAAGCATCGTGTGTACTGTCAGATCACGCGTCACATGCACCAATAACAGCTAATACTCCTTGTGCTTTGCGCACAATATCTCGTCAGATTGAGCAGCTGTTCATATCTTTCGTAGAATCTTTGTCGCTTTGGAACGAGCGTTCCATAACAGCACAGCATAAGGTGTACCGTTTGGGCATATCCAACTCGCGTTTTAGCGCGCTAAGCCATCAGTGTATCCGCGCGCAAAACAAAAAGGGGCTCAACATGAAACGGACAAACTTACTTGCTATCCTGCTCATTGGTGTTGTACACGCAATTAAGGTGGGATCAATCGTTATTCTTTACTCTACGCACGGTCATTATGGTGATGCATGCCATGTGACAACAGCTCGCACACATAAATCATCAGTACCAACTACTACACAGTGCATAGCATCATAAGAACAACAAGGCGCTTGACTATATATGTCAGGCGCCTCTTTTATTGTCTCGTATACACATTTTGATGTAGGGTCACGGAACAACTATTGTACCGCTTATAACTTCATGACAGACTCAAAATATCTATTGCTTTCTTTAAAAGAAGGAGTGTTGTTATGCCTCATTATGATCTGTGCAATATGCTCTCGCCTATGACACGTGGCGTGCTGTTTATCATTGGCGGAGGCCTTTTATTACTTCACGTAAGCGGATTTCTCGAGCATGGAGTTACCACATTACTCATCGCGGTGTCACTCGCTATGATAGCGTATGGCGTATACCTCTCCGATATTTACAAAAAAATTAAATCGCTTCGCTAAGTAAAAAAGGGCGATTCAATCGCCCTTTTTATTTCTTTTCTTTCAGAGAAAGCGCTATTCTTTGCGCATATCGTCATTATCAAGCTCTTCAATTTCGCCCGCGATCTCTTGAGCTATCTGAGGCGCCATCCCCTGCCCTGTGCGACGAGAATCGATAACACGAATAGGCAATGCGATCTTAATGTTATGATCCCGCATCGCTTTGGCAATGCTAAAACGAATATCACTCGCAATATCCCACTGATCAAGTGTGTATGATGAACTCATAAAACCACGCACCATAAACTCATACCCATGTTCTGCAAAGCTTTCCAAACGTACTACAGGCTTTGGCGTGCGCAATATATTAGGATGGGATTCAACCACTTGCGTAAATAGACTCTTTACCAGTGCAGGATCTTCGCGATAATCAACGGTTATTACAATGTCGTCAAATGCTATAAACCCGCGTACGTAGTTCCAGTTAATCACTGAATGCCCAAGCACGTATGAATTAGGCACTACAATAGTTGTACTGTTTTTGCGTCTGAGCATCACCGATCGTGCTGTAATTTTACGTACTACGCCACGCGTTTCATCATCAATTTTGATGTAATCGCCAATCTTAATTGGCCGCTGCACAAGAATTACAAAATACGCAGCAAAATCGCTGATTGGATCTTTGAGCACCCAACCTAACGAGAACGTTAATGCTGCAATTGCCCAGCCTACAAGCTCTCCCAAACCAACACTTTGTAGCCCTAGGAAAAGTGCTATCACAAAAACCATATAGCCTGTAATGCTTGTAACCGTATGCTGGACACCGGCATCTACAAGCAAAAGATCAAATATCTTATCAAGCACATATTTATTAAGCGCGTAAGATACTAAGTACCCTGCCAAAACAAACCCAAAAACAGTAAATATAGAACGGAATGAAACAAGCGTCTTACTGCCACTCCATACAATTGGCTTATCAAGCCAGCTATATACATCAGCATAAGTAAGTGGCCACCCCCAAATTTTGGCACCTACCACAATACCTACAAGCACAAACATCATGAATGATGCGATGATGATAATACCAAACCACGTTTTTGCATGGGGAAAACGCTCGCGTACTACATCATCTTCACTGGTGAAAAACACACGAGAAATAATTTTTTTGAAAAACCCATGAAGAAACACAAGTGCTGTGATCAAAATACCGGTGTAAATAAAACCAACCAAGCTGTAAAGCACAAGCTGTCCAAATCCAACATAAGGGTTGCTCATCACAATGACTGCTATTACAAGAAGCTGCAGATGATAAAAATAGTTATTTACCTGCTCGCGTACCCACTGCCACGTGGCATCTTTTGCAGGAATAAGATTAATAATTTGCTCTTTTGAGATAAGTAAGATCAGCGCAATTTGAAAAATAATAAAGTTAACTGCAAGCAAAATAGTAGGCAGTTCAGACCCGTAATAATTAACGAGCATGAACGCTTCTCTAAAAAGAGTAATGATAATCGTTGCATACAAAAGCGGTGATACTACAATAGTAAATCGCCGTTGAAAATCCTCGGCAAGAAGTACGTACCCATGACGCGTATTGAAATTAATAACTGAGCGCATAAAGCGGTTAGCCAAATACAAAAGATATGGTATGGAGCCCAGATAAAAGAACACATAAAAATATGTGTCCGGCATAGGATAAAACATGAGTGCAGCAAAGAGCATACTCCAAATGAAAATGCCCCAAAAATAGCTGCTCACAAAACTTACTGCGGCCATTGCTAAAAGCCGTAGCATACGCACAAGGCCTCGGGATCCTTCTGCGCGGTATGCAAGTAGGCTCGCTATTGCTCCTGAAAATCGCTTGAATGCGAGCATTGCAATAGCAACGAAAAGTAACTTGAAAATCAGCAGCATAAGCGACATGGGCTGCTTAACTATCACACCAAGGCGTACCAACAATGAGCCAGGACTCAAGCGCACAATATACGATCTAATATCTGCAAGGAAGGTCATGGTATCAGGCACCATGTTGCTCACACCCTTCCAGGAGATCGCATAATCAGGGCGATACCAAAACGTGATCGAACGAAGCTCTGCTATGATAAAATCAACGAGACGTAAAATGCCGCCAGCAGTCGCTGAAATGCCAGAGTATACTCCCGTCAGCTTACCAATAATGTCGACACTTTCGCTCACATACTCTTCAGCATCTCGAAGCATTCCCATGCAACGGGTAAACTCTTTCTGGCGAATGGCAAAGAGACTATCGCGTTGCTTTTGAATTTCTTGGCGTACCGCTTTGATATTATCAATAACTTTCTTGCGATTATTGAGTAGGTCTGGCACGATTGCCACCTTCTCTTTATAACGCGAAACTATCGACCGCGCGTCAGCCTTTGAAGCATCATACGACTTAATCTCCTGATTTATCTCTTCTTCCGTAATGAACTTACGGGCGATAATCTT
>JAGVMI010000130.1 GCA_020053845.1 Candidatus Babeliales bacterium | reverse complement strand
GCAGGACTGACGGGAGCTGGCGTTACTGCGGCAAATACTTTGTCTGCGTATTTATGCTCAGAGAAGTGAACTTTAAGCGTGTTGAATATGGTTTGAAAATTTTCAAGATAGTGTGCCAGGCGTTTTGATTTTTCAAATGCATGCTCTTTATTATACTGGGCGATCTGATTGCGCAGATGCTCAAGAAATTCATCGTAGTTATGCTTGAGTGCGCTTTTTGCAAGCTCAATGCGAAACAAATATTCCTGCGCATCAAAATCAGGGCGGCAACTCCCCGGGCACAGCCCCAAATGATACTTTAAACACCCCTGAGCGATTTTAGATTTGCAGAGCGTAAGCCTGAAGGTACGCATGAGATAGTTAAATACTCGGCGCGCTTGCGTTTTGTGCAAAAACGGCCCAAAGTAAGTGCCTTTTTGCTTTTTATTGCGCACAATTTTTATTGTGGGTAGATCATCTTGAGTGAATAGAATGTAAAGAAAAGGCTGGCCATCTTTGAAGAGCACGTTGAATTTAGGCTGATAGCGCTGAATAAGTTGCGCTTCAAGCAGCATCGCTTCAGTTTCAGTATTGGTAACAATGAAATCAAGATCATCATACTCATCCATGAGTGATGCTATTTTCCAGTCATGATGTGAGTCTTGAAAGTATGAGGCAACGCGATTTTTGAGAATCTTTGCCTTGCCTATATAGATAACGTCTCCATCTTTATTTTTAAAAAGATAGACGCCGGGCAGATGAGGCAATTGTTTTGAAAGTTTTTTCATGGCACTTCCCTTACAAAATTAGTCTAAGGGATTCTCGCCTATCCGGCAAACTGCTGGCGCGTAGCTGTTTTTACAGGCCGTTTTTTTTCGATTTTTCAAGGAATTGAATTCCTTGGTGTGCAAGCTCTGTATTGTGAGGCAAATTGCACATTTTTAGGAAGGCGTTTACTGCTCTTTGATAGCTTGGAATCAGGCTTAGCCTGCTGTGATCGCCTTTATTGCTTGCGCTTGCAAAGAGATACACGTGATTGTTTTTGCGTAAGTGCTCAACAAGTGTGAGTACATTTTTATCTGATATTACACGATCGTGCATGTGATGGCCGATGAAAATATTTTTGTCTTTGATGGCATCAATATGCGCAATCAGATTATCTTTTTGCGGACTATAATACGGGAAGTACCAGCGCACAAACTTGTTTAGTAGCGCCCGAGAGCAACGATCTCCTATGCATGGCTGGAGATAGCTATGTGATACTGTGCTAAACAATTCTTCTGCTGAGCTATAAGGAGACTCTAAGATGAGCGTATCAATTGAGGGATTGTCGTGCTGCGCAAGATAGCGCAATGCTACATGCGCGCCTCGGCAATCGCCAAGTACAATAATTTTTGCTTGTGGGCATGCGGTATTGATTGCATCGATAATTTGTGCAAATGATGTAGTATCAGCGTCTTGTCCGAAGTTGCCATGCTCATCATCATAATCAAACGCTATCCATGTCGCATCTTCGAGAATATTATTTTGCACGAGGCGATTAACCCAATGCACTCCTCCTCCACGGCGGGGCGTTTGTGTGCGTGGCGAGCTCAAAGGAATATATCCACGTGAAAATACAGCTACGCGCGTGCAATCAGATGGTAGTGATATGCCTTTAAATACGCGCATTGCTTGGCGAGGTGTGCGCGAGTTGGGATAGGTAATGGTAAGGCATGACTCTTGAGGAGCCTTATCGCGTTTAATTTTTCTCACGAGCTGATGATTATTGAATGTGCGTATAGGCACTTCGCATGCTTCACGTTGTACGTCATCAAGTATCTGCTCGGGAATAAGGGTAAACGTATTGAGCGTATCGACAGATATGCGCACTAAGGTAGGTGTCTGCGGCGGACACATAGGAGTTTCAAGCGCTTGTGGAGCACTATGCATTTTTATGCATAGAAGAGCAATGGCAAAAAGAATCGCTGTGCCCACAATTGCCTTAAAAAGCGATGCAAGAAAAGTGACTGTTTTTTTTATATTTGACATAGCCGTAAGGCCCATCCCCCGTGCGATAATCCTATTGCTCTAAGGATACCTTGCATTCTCAATATGGGCAATGGCACCCCTATGCTTTTCGGGCATTTATTTCAGCCTGAATGAGAGATCTTTTGCCCACGGGGGCTTTCAGGGGGTCATAAGGGAGGTTGTAACGAGCGTAAAATGCGTTCAGGGCGCGGCTGAAGGGAGGGCAGTCATAGAGCCTGCTGTGTGGATGCTTATTATCGTGGGTAAGAAACAGGTAGACCTCATTATTCTCGCGGAGAGCGCGGGCGAGCCGGTAAACACTATTGTCTGATATTACTTTATCGCCTAGGCGGTGTCCTATGAAGATGCGTTTGCCTTTAATAAGGTGCAGATGCTGCTCGAGGTCATCTTTATGGGGATTGTAGTTGGGGAAGTACCATCCCATAAAATTTTTAAGAACGTTAGGGCCAAAGCCTCCAAGCATCCACAGATAGCTGCTCGAAATGCGCTCAATAAGATCGCGGGCCGAAACAAGGGGGGAGGCCAAAATAATGGTATCGCTTGCTTCAGGATGCTTTGTTAAAAAGCGCAGTACGCTATGCGCTCCCCGGCAATCTCCAAACAGGATGAGCTCTGCTGTGGGATTTACTTGTTTAACTTGAGCATACATCACTTCGAGGCATGCTTGATCGATATCTTGGCCAAAGTTGAAATATTTTGCGTCGTCTGGATAGTCGAATGTAACGCACGGCATAAATATTGCACCACCACATACATATTGATGTGCATTATATAATCCGCCGCCGATGCGTGGCATTTCATAGAGAGAGCTCGATTTTTTTGCATATCCACGTGAAAAAATTAAAAGAGTTGATGCTTCTTGCGGCGAAGGAATATCGCGGCGTACCAGTGTAGTTATGTAGGGCTTTTTATCTGCACATACATATGCACGATCGGGAACACTTTCAGTGTGGAGCTTTTGAATGAACTCATTAAGTCTGTAATTATTTATTGCTGTGTATCGTGTCGGATATGCGCTGGGTATGATAGTGAAGGGACACAAGCTGTGAAATGTAGGTTCATAGTTTTTTGCAATGGCGCTACATGGTGCAGCGCATATTATTAACATAGTTAACATGTGTAGCACAGTGCCGTATGCGCGTATAGTACGTATGTGTTTCATTTTTTTCCCATGTGATTAGCATCGATTTGTAAGTGAGGTATACTGTGAGCCACAAGTTATCCCCTTGTAGCAAAATCTATGATTACGTTATGCAGGATTCAAGTGATGAGAAGCTTTCGCCTCGTTATTATGCTGGTAATGTGCTTTACGGTATTTATCGTAGGTAAGAAATCGTATTTTTATTTTTGCGATGTGGAAACTCCTGTGCTTGCGCTCAAGGGCATTAATACTGATCAATGGTGTGCGGGAGATGTGCAGTGCTTTGTTTCATGCAACAAGTCGGGTGAGATTTCACTGTTTCTCGATAGCCAACCACTGGTTACTAATTTCAAGTGTTCGAATGCCGTGAGTGAACAGCCTTTTACTATTCCTACACGCCCTCTTTCTAATGGAAGACATGAGCTGAAGGCGCTGTTTATTGATTCTACGTATCATCATAATAAAGCTATGGCAGCAGTTCCTTTTATTGTCGACAATACTCCACTTCAAGCTGCTTTTGTAAAATCAGAAACCAATAATAAAGTATTTCAAGGTAGAACACTGCATGTGCAATTCCAGGTTAATAAAGATATCAAAGATGCACGTGTATATGCATTTGCCCAAGAATATGAGTGTTTTCCTGAATCAAAAAAATCATTGATATATGAATGTTATGTGCCTATTACGTGCGAAGAGAATCCAAGTGAGTATCCGCTCATAGTAAGCGCATCTGATTTTGTGGGTAATCAAGTACGTCTTGAGAGCAAGTGCCAAGTGGTTGCATTTCCCTTTAAAAAAGAAGTGCTCACTGTTTCCTCTGAAAAAATAGCGCAAGAAGAAAAACTTGGCATTGAAACAACTCAGCGTGAGCTGTTGCTTGAGAAATTAAGTCGCGAATCAATCCGAGAAAAGTTGTGGCGCGGCGCGTTTTGTGCACCTATAGAAATCGAACGCATATCATGCGATTTTGGTACCATTCGCACTACGCAACATAAAGGACGCTATGCGCATAAAGCGGTTGACGTATTGAATATGCCTCGTAGCGTAGTATGGACTCCCCAAGATGGCGTAGTAGTGCTTAAAGAGCGATTTGAAGATAGCGGCAATACCATAGTTATAGATCACGGATGGGGCGTTATTTCTATGTTCTACCATCTTGATAGTTTTGCAAAGATTGGTGTTGGCGACAAAGTTGCAAAAGGCAATCCGATAGGAACGATTGGCAAAACGGGTTGGGCAACAGGCTATCACTTGCATTGGGAGATGCGTATTAACAATACTCCCGTAGATCCTATGCAATGGACAAAATCAGCATTTTAATGGCAGAGTGCACTCAGTAAGGCACAAAATACCTCTATATGGGTGAGAGAATGAAGATAACAGTCCGTCGCACACTGGTACGCCGTGTGCAAAATGTGTCGTGGCATTATCGGTATATGCTTTCGGTAGGGTTGTGTGCATTGCTGAGTGGATCATGGTGGTGCATGGTGTATCAGCCGCTTGATGGCCTTGTACAAAAAAGTTCGTGCAATGTACACCGCTATGCGCAGCAAGCAGCGCAATTATGTTGCACAACATGTGTGTGTAATGAACTTGACCAAACTATACACGATCTTCGTATGCAGCGTGATCATATGCTTAAAGCGACAGACTCGCAACACGAACCGTTTGTGTATGTTGCAGAGCTTGTGCAGCAATGTGGGTTGCAACTTATTGGGCTTCATGAACAAGCATGCGTGGATAAAGCATGGTGCACGCGCAAGCAAGCGCGTGTAGAAGTGCAAGGCGATCTTACTGCAATTGGTAAAATGTTGTATGCAATGAAAACTTCATCACGCATGGTACGATGCACCAATGCAACACTTTCACGTGTGTCATCAGATGCGTATGCGTTTGTTTCAGATATTGACGCCTCAATTCCTCAGCTCAAACATGAACAGCACGTGCGCGCATAATGTTGCGCAAAAAAGAGTTGTAAAAAATAATCCCTTCAACTTGAAACAAGCTGAAGGGTTAGGGGGGTGAACAATGCACAAAATGCACTGTTCATTTAGGGACATTATATACCAAGCATTATGCTCAAACAAATTTGGTCAAAATGCTAACAAGAGAATTCCGCTATGTCAAGAAAGCTGATCAGATGCGTTAGTTGTAGCGTTCTTGTTCCCAATGTGAAACATGAAGATGATATTGTCGCGCTTCACGCTCTTTGATTTTGATTAATTCGCCAATTAGGTCACCAAACGTATTATGAGCAAAAGCATTTGATGCGACTAATGTAATTGCTTCATCAAGTGAGTGCGGTAATGTAGCAATACCACGGAATCGCAATTGCTCTAGTGAGGCACGATATAAGTTTTCTTCTACAGGAGCGCGCAGAGTGAAATCTTGCTCAATACCATCAAGTCCTGCAGCAAGAATAAATGCAAATGTCAGATACGGATTGCTCAGCGCATCAGGAGAGCGCATTTCTGCACGCACTGCACATGATTCCGATGCATCAACTTGCGGTATGCGAATAAGCGCGCTGCGATTCTTTTTACCCCAGCAAATGTTTACTGGAGCTTCGTATCCAGGAACCAATCGCTTGAACGAATTAATAGTGTTGTTGATGAGCAATGTTCCTTCATATGCATGATGCAAGATGCCTTCGATGAAGGATTGTGCAAGTGTAGAAAGTGCACTGGTATTTGCGCGATCAGAAAATGCATTGCGATGCTGCTGCATATCATACAAGCTAAAATGTACATGCATAGCGCTGCCGTTTTGATGTGCGAGAGGTTTTGGCATAAATGATGCTTTGCATCCTGCAAACTGCGCATACGTTTTGATGGTATGGCGTGCAAGAATTACTTGATCAGCAACATCCAGCGCGTTGCCATAATGAATACTTATTTCATGTTGCCCATGCGCAACTTCATGATGCCATTTTTCAACGTCTATGCCTTGTGTACGCATTGCTTGCATGGTAGTGCACACAAATTCATTCCATTGTACTTGCGTTGATGCATCAAAATAGCCAGCAGTATCAACAGCTTCTTTCTTGCCATCCTGTGTATTCTTGAAGATGAAAAACTCAAGCTCAGGCCCTACAAAAAAATCGTATCCTTTTTCGTGAGCTCGAGCGATGAGTGTGCGTAAAATGACGCGTGGATCTGCCGCATAAGGAGTGTTTTCGTCTGAAAAGATGTCGCACAATATGCGTGCCGTAGGGCCACTTTTATTCGACCATGGCACGAGAGTGAGTGTTTCAAGATCGGGAGACAGAAGCATATCGCTATTGGTAATGCTCGTGCAGCCAACTACTGATGATCCATCAAATGCAATGCGCTTGGTAAGCATTTTTTTTGCAACATCAATGGGATACGTTACTTCTTTAAGAGCGCCGTTAAGATCGCTAAACGAGAAAGCAACAAACTGTACCTGATGTCGATCGAAAAAAGCATGCGCACGAGCAACTTGTTCTTGAGTAGGGCGAGATATACTGAAGCTATCTGATATGGCTTGTGATGAATCTGCAGCGAGAGGTGTTGTAGTGCAGATAATCATGCTTATGACAAGCGTTGCATATGTTGTGCGATTCATACGGTCTCCTTCACGTGATGCACTAATAATGCGAACCTGGGGTCAGGATACCGGAACAGCACTGCTTGTCAATCCAACGTCCTTGATATTAAGAAAAAAGGGAAGCAATCTTGCTTCCCTTAATGTATTTATGCGTGTGTCTAATAAATTTTACATGCGGCTTGATTTTAACCTATCGCTAATCTGCTTTTTGAGCTTTGCCTGTTCGACTATTCTGTCATCTACAGCTGATTGCTGACCGTCAATTTTTCGCACCTTAAATGCAGGCGTGCTGTTTGGGGCTTTGGGAATGCTAGGGTGCACCAACATTGGGCGCGGATTGAGTAAGCGTGCTATGCCACGCGCTTTTTCACCTTTTTTAGATGATATAATGCATTTAGGACATGGGCATGCGTTTGCTCCAGTGCATTGCATTTTGCGTATGTCAAAAAAAGTACCGCGCTGAATAGGATAAGGGCGCAGCATTGGTCGGGATAAAAAATCCGCAAAGTTATTATTGTTGTCGTCAGAAATGCTTATTGTATCAGTTTTATAATACATGTTTTTTTCTGCGCCGTGATCGAGTAAAAATCTTGCAGCTTCTCGCGCGCT
>JAGVMI010000133.1 GCA_020053845.1 Candidatus Babeliales bacterium | reverse complement strand
GGCAGATCATACATTCTTACGCGTCGACATAGCTGACAATACAATCAAAACTATTTATAAAAATGATAATCACGAGGCTTGCTCTTGCCTATTCATCATCTGCCAGCCCAACGCGCCACTTTTGCTCGCAATTTCTCCCGATGGATCGTATCTGCACACATGCGTCTCATGCCCTTGCGGATCGCATATCACCAGTGCCTTACCTGTATCAGCAAAACAATCTGTTTTGTCAGAAGGGCCTATCGAAAAATATGTGCATGCGCCTACAGGTAAGCGCGCAACGTGTCTTCTGCCTTCGCTTACTGAGATGCATAAATGCCGTATTTCGTATGATCATTCGCATGCAGCACATAACGCCGCACGCAATAAGTATGCCACGCTCACTAATGACGGCATAACTATCGATATATATCAAAGTGATCTTTTTTACTCGTCTGTTGATGATAGACATACACACAGACTTGCTTTGCCAAAAACACATGCCAATGAAGTCACTGAAGCGCTCTTCTTCCATGAAGATAGCACCATAGCATGCTTAAAGCGCCATCTTAACGCTCAAAATCAAACAGTGCACACACTCTACAGCTTTGATCTTACTCAAGCTTCTCGTACACCAAATACGTGCTCAAATATGCCCCTTATTGCTGCATGGGCATACTTAAGTAGAGAGCAGCCGCAAATCATACGCACAATGAATGCACAAGCAATAAAAGAGAAGTGCCCGCAGCCTACACGCGAACAACTTGCTCGCACATTGAAAGGACTGATAAATACATAAGAAAAAATAGTATAAGGAGGCATGAAGTATGAAAAGTAAACTGCTGCTCGTTATCTTCTTATCACCCTGGGTAGCTTTATGCGTGCCGCAAAAATGTATTTTACAAATAGAGGCTGATGATCAGACTACAGCAGAAGATGGCCCTGAGGATTATGAACATCAAGAAGCTGCCCCACATAACACTCAGCGCCCCACACGCGTCATGCAATCGTACGTAGAAAGACTAATCGCACGTGCTACACCTCAGGAATATACTCAAAGCTACGCCTGTGTACTTGTTTTGATTGCAGCAGGCATCGTATGCCAACCTATAGATACTGCACTGGCTACCGCTAAAAATTGGTGGGATATGCTCAATTGTCTGGGGCCTACGTGATACTGTTCATATTGCTGCTTATAACTCACATCCACATCTACGCGCTCGAATCTGAAAAAATATACAAACGAGCAGTTCCATCTTTAATCGATCAATGCGTAAGATGTATTACTTCACAATTTGATTATGATGCCAAAACCGTTGCCCATCTTGCATATACTCTATCCACGCGCTCACTGCCTACTGCAGTAAGTGCAAAGCTCGAAGAGCACTGCTTAAGTATTGTTAACAGCGAAAAAGTTCAGTCGAGCTATACATGCATAAGTAAACCCCTTAACGAAATACACGCGCTTCTTGCCACTTCTTCTCAAGAATTAAGTAGTATCATTCAGAGACAAAAAGAGCCGCTACAGACGGTATATACTGCACATGAAACTATACTACTTTATACGTCGTTTCTTGACTTCCTGCATGGCACCAATGCAAAGCCGGGAAATACATTGATTACCTTGCCAAGAAAAGGCAGAGTATCATCATATCTGTTAGTTTCTGGTGAAAAACATACAATCATCCAGCATCACTCACCGTCTTGCGATATGCACTACTACCCTGCAGCAAAAGGCCTCATTGCTGCAGAATTGACAAAAAACAATACACGCACAGTGCTATTAGTTCACTATTGCTCAATCTTCAACAACAGTGGTATGTACGGCCCCATCTATTCTTCTGTTCTCCACCTTGCAAACACTAATGCACAAACATTAATGGCTACAACACCTGATGGCTCTTATTTGCATATGGCACGCTGTTATAGCGATGGTTACTTTTGTACCTACACTATAACTACGCAACGCGCCAAGACCGTGTATATGAAAGAATACCATAGGCCTGGAATTGTCGAATGCATCCTGCCATCACTCAAAAAACCAGATTCGGCTCACCGCATATTTTGGTGTTCAGATCGCCAGATTCCTACAAACACGCGCTCTAATTATAATCGGGCAGGATCTCTATACGCATATGCTTGTAGCAGCCCGCCTATTGCATCTATTGCAATTTCCTCTTATCCAGATCATCGCAACATAGCGCATCTCACAATTCCACAGGCACGCGGTATACCTGAAGCAGTATTTTTTGACGCAACTGATAACTACTTACGCTGCTTAATGAGAGACAAAAATAAAATATATGTGCATCAATTCGACGTTTCTGGATTGTACAATGCAACAATTCTCCCCCTTCTTGCAAGCTATGTCACACGCTATAAAGACGCATCGACAGAACAGCCGCATACGAACAAAAAGAAACTAAAAGCAACAAGGAGAACGCGCGAAAGCTCATTACAACCTCTTGCTCACGTAAAAACATTCACTCAAGGTGTATACAAAAAAATTGCTGCACTAATTTCGCTACCTCTTAAAAATAAAAAAGGAGATTGATGAAAATTATCTCTTATGTATCACTCTGCGTTCTTTTTTTGCACGCTCAGCTCATCTATAGTGCGTCACCATTCATGTCCGAACCCTCACGCGTATGCAAAGCACGCGCGGCACTTATTGCAGCTAATGTGCAATGGTATCGTGTTCCGCATGGATCTGCCTACGCACTTACATTTACCGACGATGGAGAACTTATTGTGGCGGTGGGTTCTGGCAAAGGCAAACTCTATTGCGTGCTTCCTGGGCGGGAAAACACGGCTTGGGAATTGAAAGGCCATATGCGCCAGATTGCGTCACTTGCATTCAGCGATGATCACACCACGCTGGTTTCAGGCAGTGAAAGCGCTACCCTACTTGCGCATCGCATTGATCAAGAAAAAAAGCATCGCCATTTTCTCGGGCATGCACTGCATGGCACACGCATTAATTGTGTAGCTCTCAGTGATGATAATAGGTACGTAGCATCCGCATCAGATGAGCAAGTACTCATACATCTGTATGATAATCATAAGGTATATCAAATACTCACAGGGCATGATGCCCCGGTGAGCAGCATTGCATTCAGCAAAAATCCAAGCGCAAAAGGATTCTGGAATGGCTCATCGAACAATCAAACATACGAGCCACTTATCGCATCAGGAAGTACATCGCACATCTTAGTACACCGCGCTCGCGAACAAACACCGCGTGCTGCATTTGAAACCGACGGCAATCCGATTACCAGCCTATTATTTGCGGGCGATAATCAAACGATCGTTTCTGTGTCACCCCGATTTGTGATTCTGCATGATGCTCTATCGCTCAAGCCGCGCTACACGCTTTACTCATATAATCCTGATGATAATTTTGTGAGCGCAGCGCTTTCATGCGATGGATTACTGCTTACTGTCGCAGGTACATCCTGCCTCCATGTGATTGATAAGCAAAGCATGCATACACATATAGCAGCAGATGATTTTCCTACGCTCGGCACCTATCTTGTTGATCATCCTATTGCCTGCGCTATAGACACATCAGGCACCATTATGGCTGTATGCTCATCATCGGGTATTGTTGCACGTTATCATATACCCAATCTGGAGCAGCTTGATGATCTGCAAATGTATATGCTCTGCAAAGCTATTGAGGCAATAGAACAAGAAGAGCCATTTAGTTTTGTAGAGATTGCGCTTAGCTGTGCTGATAAAGTAGCGCCTCAAGATCGAGAAACATTTATATCAGATCCGCTTGGATGGTTTAACGTACGCACACTCGACATGATACGTACCCTTGAGCATGTGCACAATGCTTCACTGCGCGGCTAAAAAGAACGTACATAATATGAGTGAATCACACTCAATTAATTGATGCTCAATTATTAGAAAATAGGTAAGCGCGCTATAAAGAGCATTGCGAACAATGCTTTGTATACCGCGCTTATTTGTTGTCAGTGATTATTTAATGCGTGTACCATTTGCAACACGCGCTTCCGGCATAAGCAATGCAGGAATTCCTTCCTCACTATCGGCAGCAAGAAGCATGCCTTGCGATTCAAGCCCCATCATTTTGCGCGGCTTAAAGTTGGTAACAAAGATGCCTTGCTTGCCCATGAAGTGTTCTGGCGCATGTGCTTTGCCCATTCCGGTAAGCACTTGGCGTTCTCCCAACGGTCCGAAATCAACCATCAAGCGAATAAGCTTATCGGATCCTGCAACACGTTCTGCCAATGTGATGGTACCCGTGTGCAGTTCTACTTTTGCAAAATCTTCAATTGCGATGTGTGCTGTTTGCTCCACGTGCTTTTCCTTTGATTCTTCAGGCTCTTGAGGTTGCGGCTTTACAAAAAGTGGCTCAGATTTTTTGAGCAAGAAAGCATGATGCCAGGTGCCCAGTTCTAAATCTTCTAGAGTGCGCTCACTGCATGATTCACGGTGTCCAAGCGATGCCAATAATTCGTGTGTTTTACTTGGCATTACTGGCCATAAAAGCACTGCTACTGTTCTCAAACTGTGGGCAGTGGCTGAAAGCACCTCAATAAACGCATGCTTATCTTGGGCTGCAATTTTCCATGGCTGCTTTTCATGAAAATAGGCATTAACCGCATGGATAAATCGCCACATGGAAGCTAATGCAAGATGGATTTCACATGCCTGCATATGCCGTTCAAACTGCGCTACCATATCCCATGCTTGGCTACGCAATGCAAGTGATTGTACCGACCATGTCGTAATAATAGGCAAATCAAACACATTATATTTATCGGCAAGCAATATCATGCGATTGAGCAAGTTACCCAAATCATTAGCAAGATCTGAGGTAATGCGTTGCTCAAGATCTTCAATGCTAAAATCACCATCCTGGTTTACCGGAATCTGGCGACAGAGATAGTAGCGCACAGGATCAGCGCCATATGTTGCATAGAGCTGCAGGGGATCAACTACGTTGCCAAGAGATTTAGACATCTTTTGCTGATTTACTTTAATCCAGCCATGTACCAAAAGTCTGCGCGGCGGCTTCATGCCGGCAGCCATGAGCATTGCAGGCCAATACACCGCATGAAAGCGAATGATATCTTTTCCCAACACCTGTAGATCAGCGGGCCACCAGCGTGCCACGTCTACTTCATGGCTAGGAACGCCATAGCCGAGCGCCGTGATGTAGTTACACAAAGCTTCTGTCCACACATAAATTGTATGCGCTGGATCTTCCGGGAATGGTACACCCCACGAAACTGTGGTACGCGAAATGCTCAAATCCTTGAGCCCTTCTTTAACAAACGCTATCACCTCATTAGTGCGCTCACGAGGAGTGATGAAATCAGGATGCGCTTGGTAAAAAGCAAGGAGCTTATCCTGGTATGCGGAAAGCCTGAAAAAGTAGGTTTCTTCTGCCATAAAATGTGTTGCGCGCCCGCACGAACCACACAATAGCACATTAACATCGCCCTGAGTTGAGATCGCCTGATCTTTTTGAAGCACAAACGTTTCGCACGGTGTGCAGTACCAGCCTTCATAGCGCGATTTGTAGACATCGCCTGTTTCAAGCAGCCTTTTTACAAATGCCTGGGCGCCTGCTTTATGGCGAGCACTGGAGGTGCGAATAAACTGGGTGTAGCCGATTTCATATTTTTGCCACGCATCTGCAAAGCTTGGCACCAGTGCATCGATAAACTCTTGAGGCCCTTTGCCTGCTTGTTCAGCTGCTTGAGCTATTTTTTGACCATGTTCATCGGTGCCCGTAAGAAACATCACTTCCTGGCCTTGCAAACGATGCCAGCGTGCCATCACATCTGCAAGCAACGTCGAATAGAGCGAGCCAAGATGGGGCTTGGCAGTCACATAGTAGATGGGTGTTGTTACGTAGAAACGTCGTCTCTCATCGATCATGATACTTGCCTTTACGAGTAACAGAGGGTTGTGCATCTAGCAATTAGCATAGCAAAAGTGCCAATTTGCTCAAAAAAAGGGCCCTTTTTGAGGGCCCTGCTTTATATAGAGCGAGAGTTTACTTCTTATAATCCGCGCAGCTCTCTAAATATGGTCTTGAGCCATTGGATTACGGTGAGCTGAGCATTATCGATATCCGCAACGGTAATCACGCAATCAAAGTCTGAAGAGACGCCGTTGAGCTGACCAATCTTACTGCATAGATTATCGATAGCACTGGTACTCGTACTAATCGATTCAATCTTAGAGCACAAGATTGCACCCTGAATTGTAATCGTAGCTTCAAGAGCAATGATTTGTGTCGTCAAGTTGGTTTGCAGATCCGAGATTTCCGTGGTGATCTGATTGCTAATATCGCTAAGCGTATCTTGCACACTTACAAACTGCATGAGTAATGTGTTGCCCAGATTAGTAATCTGTGTGCTTACACTGTTAATTTCCACTGTAAGCGCATTACAGCAATCGTTGAATGTAGTAGTAATATCTGAAAGCTGATCTGATATTGAGCTGAGAATAGTAGTTTCAGAAGCAGCAATCTTTGAGCAGATTGTGTTGCTAATGTTGGTCAGATCTCCCGACAAGTCAGCGATCTTAGAACATACCACTACGTTACCATCAGCAATAGTCATGCTCAGATCACTAAAGCCAGTTACCACAATATCAGTAATGCTGCTTTCAAACGTGCTAATCTGCGATGTGATTACATCACTAATGCTGGAAATATTTGTATTAATCGAATCAGAAACGCTATCAATTTGATCGCTCAGTGATGCTTCAGATGCCACTATCTTCGAGCAAAGATTAGCTTGCAGCGCGGACAAATCAGCGTCGAGTGCACCAAACTGGCTATTGATAAGTACAGTAAGGCCAGTTTGCACATTCGAGATTTCCGTCTGAATAGCTGCGCTTTCGGCAATTACAAGTGCCTCAAGGCCCGATATTTTAACACACACGGTGCCATCGATCGTGGATGCAATGTTGTTCAGCTGGCCGGTAACCTGCGTGTTGAAGTTATTAAGATTAGTATCAAGGTTCACAAGCTTGGTACACAATGATGCGTCAACCGTGTTTATCTGCGAGCTAAGTGCATTTTGCGTATTCATCACTTGATTGATGATGTTCGTTTGCAGCGCACCAATCTTGGAGCAAAGCAATGTTGTCTGGTTTGATATATTATTATTAACTGCGCCAATATCGGTATTCAATTCAGTAGTGATGGCGTTCTGTAGTGTGTTGATCTTTGAGCACAGTGTTGCTTGCAGCGAGGAAAGCTGCACATCCACATCCACAAACTCGCTGGTAATTTGCGTGCTTAAGTTTGCTTCAGCACCGACAATCTTTGTACACAACGCATTAAGCTGATTAGTGATATCGGTCAGAGCATCAGATAGCTGAATAATACTGCCATCATTTTGAATGGTAATTTCTACACCAAGATTTGAGATCTTCGAACAGAGTGTTTCTGTTTCATTGCCTACCGAGAGTATGAGCTGCGATAGATTGTTAATCACATCACTGTGCTGCTCAACAAGCTGGCAATTGAGCGCCATGATTTTAGAGCATAATTTATCATCACGTGCTGCCGATGCAGCATTGATGAAAGCAAGCTTGGAGCAGATCTTCTCCGTATCTTGCGCAAGATCGCTATCAACATTAGCAATCTTGGAGATGATGCAGTTTGTTTTTGCGTTCAGATCAATTGAAAGGTTAACCAATTTGGTGCACACCAATGCATCATGATCAGAAAGCTGTGCGCTCAGATCATTGATACCATCAATCAGCGTATCGCCAAGCGTTTCTATTTTTTCGCACAGTGTTTGGATGCCTTCTTCTATTTCATCTACTTTCGACTCGATGCGAATAAGCTTTGTACACACCAGCGAATCATTGAATGAAACATCAATATTAATATCATCGATTTTTGATTCGATACGCACGAGCTTGGTACACAACGTTGCATCAACAATTGAAAGCTCATCTTCGAGATTAATAAGCTTTGTGCATATTGTTGCATCGCTACGGGAAATATCCTCACGAATCTCAATCAGCTTTTGGCAAATAAGCTCGAGCTGAATTTTTACCACACGTAAGCAATTAAGTATCTCGTCTATTTCTTTGAAATCGGTTTGTTTGAAACAGGCTGCGGCTACACACCCTCGCTTGATATTTTCTTGGAGATTTTCATAACCCTTGATAAGCGCATCCACATCTTCAAGCAGCTCCAGTGCCTGATCGAGCGTTACTGAATCCTTCTTTGCAGTAAATTCCTGCATCATAGGATCCGACACCCAAGCCTCGTCGGTCATGACAAGGGGTGTGTGGAGCATCAAGCCCATACACACGAGCGCTGAGATAATCCTTCTGTGCACAACCATTTTCATACGCACGCTCCCTTTATGATAGTTCTTGATTCATACGGCACACAGATGATGGGTCAAACCCTTTCATCAACAGACTACGCTACAGCGCCGCTATTGCCGCAAGGATCGCTGCGGTACTGTTGTTAATCTGTGTCGTAATATTTGTTTCGAGCGTTGAAATAGCAGAGAGCACCCCATCAATACGCGTATTAATCACCACGTTAAGGTCGTTTGTTTTGACGCACACCGTATCGTTAACGCTATTTTGCACCTGTGTCAGCTGCCCACTCATCACCGTACCTTGGTTGGTAATCTGCGTAGAAATTCCCACCAATTTGGAGCACGTAAGCTGATCGCCACCCACTACTACTGCTGTCAAATCCGAAAAGCCATCGGCTATTTGAGTGCTCAGTGCAGAATCTCCGGTAACAATTTTTGAACACAGCAATACCGTCTGATCATCAAGCTCTATGCTTGCTGTGGTAAATCCATCACTGATAAGTGTGGTAAGTGAGCCTTGCATGGTAATAATCTTTGTACACAGCACGTTAATACGTGATGCAATATCTTGGTCAAGAGCTCCTAGATCAACAGTAAGCTGGTTGCTCAAAGCTGTCTGCATTGCGTTAATTTTGGTGCAGAGCGTATCATTTTGTGTAGTCAGGTTAGTTTCCACTTCAGACAATTTTGTGCACAGTGTATTAGTCTGCAATGCTATATCGGTACGCACTTGTACAATCTTGGCACACAGTGCATCATTTTGCGTTGTAAGATCCAAGTCAACGGCTTCAATCTTTGAGCATAAGCGATCAGCTTGCGCGGTTACGTTATCATCTACCGCACATATCTTTGAGTAGTTGCGATTCAAAATATCGGTGAGATCCATTTCAGCATCATCAATCTTTGAGCATAGCGTTACACCCAATCGAATAATGTCATCATTCACATCATCGATTTTAGATTCAATACGCACCAGCTTGGTACATACGTTTGCATCATGGCGCGAAAGATCAACATT
>JAGVMI010000002.1 GCA_020053845.1 Candidatus Babeliales bacterium | reverse complement strand
GTTACTATCGATGCGCGCGGAAAGAAGTAACATGGTGGAGCCACGTAATTGTATCTTGTCACTGCTTGTGTTTGCATCATACGCGCATGCCATGGATAATAGCCAAGAACGAGAGTGGAGCTCTCAAGAATTGAGAGACAGAGTAATTGCAGAACAACGTGCATTGCAGGCTCGAGAATATATCCACTATTGCCTTGATAAAAATCCAAAAAAGCCAGAGCTTGCTGTAATACAACGCGGTCAAGATGAGTATGCTAAACACGTTGCGTTTTACGATGCTAATACGCTGCAGTATGTTGCACGATTACATTCAGCGCCTCAAGACCCCTCGCCAACATGTGTGGCATACAGCCCTGGCGGTAAGCTTTTGGCAATAGGAGGTGGCTCAGGCTGTGTGCGCATAGTGGATTGTATGAATAATCAGAGGCGCGAAGTTGGCGCTTATAAACTGCCACATGCTACAGCGGTGGAAAAGTTGGTATGGAGCCCTAACGACAAACAGCTTGCTATAGCTGTCGCTACTTCGCAGTGCTTGAGCTATAAGACGCATGTACTTGATCTATCAAGTGGCGAAATGAAGGGTCTGTCGCGTGAGCCAGCAACGCACTTACAGTTTCATCCTACTCAACTAGCTTGCTTGATTACGCTACATACGTGTGGGATGACAGATAATCTGCTGGTAAATACGCTGGGATTAAACACGTCATGCAGATGCGAGCTCAATACTGACTTTCAACTTCCCAGAAAGAATCTAGCTTCATTTTGCATAAGCACGGATGGAAAGTGCTGTGCGTATGCCGGCGTGGATACCATCAATTACGCATGTGGTATTTGTAGGAAGTTGAAATGTGGCAATATGAAAATTGAGAAGCGAGGATGGATTGAGTTCGAACTTAAAACAAAAAAACTATCGGCTAGAGTAGCGTGTGATTTGGGCGAGTCTGAGGGTCTGCTAGCTCCCAAGCTGCATTATATAGATGATATGAAACAATTTGTGTGTTGCTATGGGCGAAACATAGCTTTGTATACACATGAGGGCACGTGTACTAATTCGTTATATGTGTGGGGGGATATTAATGGTTGTGCTATTGTGGCAAAAACGCCAGAGCGCATTACGTTTGCCTTCATATTGGAAAAACTAACGAGTACCGAAACGTCGCTTGAAAAAGTTGAGCTGATTATCAGCAAAGATCAAGATGCAAAGGCTAGCAAGAGTAAGCTAGAGAAGGTTAAAGAGTTTGTTTGTCGTCGGGGATGGGCGCAGGTGAAAAAGAAGATGGGGGAGAGCTAATATGTGCTTGCTTGCGCTGGCTAGGGGGAATAAGGTGTTTCATGGGCTAAGCGCTATAGCAATTCTCACTTTTTGCGTAGCGACACATGCTATGGATGGGCAGGGAAAAATTGATGGCTTGACTGCTACATTAATCGCAGGGCATAAGCCAACAGGTGAAATTACTATGGTTAGTTATGCCAACGCTGCCCCTTCTACTTATTACATAACTGTACATAGAGCCGCTAAGCTCTTAATAGAAGAATCTAAAGTTAAGCCTACATGCCTTGCGTATAGCCATCATCAACATGATGCTCAGATTGCCATTGGCTACAATGATGGTGCTGTGCGCCGATTTAAGTGTGCTACTGATAAAAAAGAATTGTGTACATATCGCAATACGTATCATTTATTGTGGCAATCCTGGGTGCGCGACGTTGCATGGAGAAATGATAACAAGCTACTTGCGGTTGCTTCACAATCAGAAGGCGTGGGATGCATCTCTACTTACAACGCTGAAGATGGCAAGTTGCAACATTGTATAGAAAGTGTAGTGCAACTTGCGTGCTTTGATCCCAAAACAAATATGCTGTGTGTAGTAGGAAGCAGTCCGGATAAGCTTAAGTTTTTGCATGAAACGGGAAGCGAAATAAGCCTGAAACAAGCTCCTTTTACTGTCAACTCTGAATACATGAATATAAGCATTAATAAAACAGGTATGTTGCGCGCTCATGAAGATGATTTCAAGGGGTATGTCCAGGGTATGTGCTTTAGTCAAGATGGCAAATACCTGCTTATGCCTGTTACGAATCGCATTGAAGAGATAGGTGGTGGGGTTACAACGCGTATCGATCTTCTTTTTTTTGATACGTCTCAAAAGCCAGGGGATGATGGATATGTCAAGCCGGTGGCACGAGCAGTTCAAGAAACAGAGGGCTCTCCGCATGTCAAAGTGCTCGATGCGCCTGACGCTCAAAGATTTGTGTGTTGTGTAGGCGGCTTGATACAACTTTTTACCCATCAAGGCGATCCTGCGGGAAGTAAAATTATTGATACTGCTTGTGACTTTGCGATCGTCAAAGATACGAAAAAAAGTGTAACAGTGCTTGTAGCAATGGAAAAAGGTGTGCTCGATTGCATTAAACTCTCAACGCAGGTGCCATCACTCAGTAATGTGATAAGCGGATTGCTGAATGCTAAAAAAAGCGCGTGCGTTTGTATGTAATATAAGAAAAAAGGACAAGCGCAAGAGCTTGTCCTTCTCGTATCACAAGTAAGCTGAGTGGCGGCATCATTCGCGCTTTTGGGGCAC
>JAGVMI010000003.1 GCA_020053845.1 Candidatus Babeliales bacterium | reverse complement strand
TTCCATTGCGTAAAAACGTACAACAATTGACAGTTTAAACTTTACGCTTCGCAGCCCACAATGGTTGAGGCTTGAGCGCTGAGTTTTGAGCGCAATGAAAAAGCCCGAGATATACTCGGGCCCAAGACATGATAATTTTTTAAAGCAGCAAAATAGGCGTGTTATTGTTGGCTTTGTGCAATTGCGTGCGCAAGAATCATCCGGGTAAGCTTTTCTTCAAGATCTTTTCTTTTTTCTTGAGTAAGTGGAGTGCGGGTAGCTGCAATACCTATCTGTACAATGTGTTGTACAATGCCTCCCACGTGAGGAGCTACATTATTACCATCTTTGGGATTACTTAAAATGCCAAGAAAGTGGCTGCAGATTTCTGAAAAATGAGTTAAAACTGCTTGTGCAACTTCATCTTGTTGACCATCTTCGTCAGTAGTAATGGCGTTAATTGCTTGTTGCATGTCGGTAAAGCAGTGAGCAGAGCAGGCAAGCAGACTTGTGAGCGCTAGGATGCGTACATACTTCATGGGAAGCCTTCCTCAAGGGGTTAAACTGCTAACAATAAATAGTGCAGATAACCTTAACGAGGATAATTATGCGTTACAAGACTTGCTACTCAATATCCTCGTACGCATTATTTTGTGCAGCTTCCTCCTGAAAGACGAGAACTTGCTGCACACGTTTAGGGCTCGCCTTTTGTATCTGGAAGCAATACCCGCGATATACCGTACGTTCGCCTTTTTTTGGCAAGTGCTGGAGTTGTTCAGTTAAAAAACCGCCTAGCGTTACTGAATCTTCAGTTTCAAATGTAATATTGAAAAAGTTCTCGAGTTCCTCAAGTGTTATGCTCGCATCCACAAGCCATCCGCCTTGAGAAAGAGGAATAATTTTTTCTGATGTTGCTTCATGCTCGTCGCTAATATCGCCAACAATTTCCTCAAGCACGTCTTCAAGCGTAATGAGCCCTGTTACGCTCCCGTGCTCATTGAGTACAATTGCGATATGTACGTGCTCAGCGCGGAACTCACGCAGAAGTTGGTTAACTTTAACGCTTTCAGGAATAAACATGATGGGGCGCACAATCTGCTTGAGCGGTTTATCTTCGCCTCGAGAAAGCAGGATAAAGAGATCCTTCAAATGCACCATGCCAATAATATTATCGGGCTTGCCTTGGTACACGGGTAAGCGTGTAAAATAGTGCTCGGAGAATACACAAAGGGCATCTTTGAGTGGAGTTTCGATATCAATAGAAACCACATCAGTCGAGGGCACCATGATTTCTTTTACCGGAGTTCTTCCCAGCTCAAAAATATTGTGGATCATGGCTGTTTTTTCCGTTTCCATGAGCCCTTTGGCGTGAATATGGTCGATTAGAAAGCGAATCTCACGCTCTGATGTTAGATCGCTTGCGCCTTCAAGTGTTTCTTGGCCACCAATACGATATACCACAGCATCACAGAAGTTGTTGAGTATGGATACCAAGGGATACAGCGCGTAGTACATAGCATTAATGAGCCACAGTACTGATTTGAAGATTGTCTCGCCGCGTGTTTTGGCAAGGTTTTTAGGAATAATTTCACCAAACACGATCATGATCATAGAGGTAAGTGCAATACCTGCCGAGAACCCAAGCCCGCTTGAAAGATCGTAGTAAGCAAATACACGCTCAATAATGAAGGTACCCAACGATGCGGTTGCTACATCGGCAACGCTGCTTGCTATTAAAGTAGTAACAAGCACTCGATGTGGATTTTTTTCCAATGCAGCAAAGAGCGAGTCATAGCCCGTAATAGAATGGGCAAGCTCTTTAAGCTTAAAAAGCCGAAGCGCAGTGATGCTTGTTTCTAAGAATGCAAACGTAGCGCGAATCAGCAGTGCTAGAAAAAATAAAGCTATGGGTAAGCCAAGTTCACTAAGTAAGGGTATCTCCATAAGTATCGCGTTTTCCTCTCGTACAAGTGATGCTGTGCTTCATTACCACACAGAATCAAGCGTTATTCTTCATCCGACTCAAACGTATCATGTTCATCGTCTTCATCAAAGCCGGTCTCCAACAAGCTTTCATCGAGCTCTTTATCAAAGAAGGTCAAGAGCTTCTTGCTGCGTGATGGATGGCGAAGTTTGCGCAATGCCTTAACTTCGATTTGGCGAATACGTTCACGCGTGACTGAAAAGTCTTTACCTACTTCTTCTAATGTATGCTCAGAAGCCACATCGATACCAAAACGCATTTTCAGTACTTTCTCCTCGCGAGGAGTGAGCGTCTTGAGTACTTCGCGCACGCGTTCTTTCAGATCGGTACTTGCCACGGTATCTGATGGGGAGAACTCATTCTCGTTTTCAATGAAGTCTTGGATCGAAGCATCTTCGCTATCGCCCACAGGTGTAGCAAGAGAGATTGGCTCTTTGGAAATCTTGATAATGTTTTTGATTTTCTTTTCATCAAGATTAAGTTCTTTAGCAAGCTCGGCATATGTTGGTTCACGCCCGTGTTCTTGTACAAAGGTACGCTTGATCTTATTGATCTTATTAAGCGTTTCCACCATATGTACCGGTACACGAATAGTACGTGATTGATCAGCTATAGCACGAGTGATTGCCTGTCTGATCC
>JAGVMI010000103.1 GCA_020053845.1 Candidatus Babeliales bacterium | reverse complement strand
CATCGCATGCACCTGCCAATCTAGCTGTTGCAGTTTTATGCGCGGTGCCGTTGGGGTATGCAACGTACAAGCGCAATCTTGTATGGAGCTCGGGAACAGAATTTTGGCAGAACGTGATTAAGAATGCTCCGGGTAAAGCGCGCGCATATAACAATTATGGCGTTGAGCTTTCGCAACACCAAGGCAAGTTTGCGGAATCTATTCCATACTTCCAGCAAGCAATTGCAATGGATAGCAACTACGCGGATCCGTGCAACAACATTGCCGTAGCATTTGCGCAGCTTGGCCAAACAGATCGTGCAATTGAAGCAATAAAGCGTGCACTTATTATTAATCCTTACTATCCAGAAGGATACAATAATCTTGCATCCTTCTGTTTGCAAAAGAAAGACACTGAGCAAGCAAAGCGTGCTCTAGAAGCTGCAATCAAATTGCGTCCGCACTATGGCAAAGCGCTCTTTAATTTAGCACGCGCATATGTTGATGAAGGGCAGCATGAAAAAGCATGGGAATACTTCAAGCGTGCGTGCACACAAGGTGATATGGATAATGATCTGGGGTTTGCAACATATGCAAAAATGAGTTTCACCTTGCAGAAATTTGATGATGCAATTGCAGGATACCAGCGCGCTATAGCGCTCAATCCAAACTATCCCGGAGTATTTCTAGAGCTTGGTGCTACGTATCAAGCACTTGGCAGGCATGAAGAGGCGATCAATGTGTTGCGCACTGCACTTGCGCGTACGCCCCATGATGAACACTTACTGTACACATTTGCAGAGTCATTGCTCGCTATCAATCAAGTATATCAAGCGCTTGATGCATTCAATATTATCAAAAAGAAGGGCATCGTGAGCCCGCAATTATATCTGCGTATTGCGGTATGTTATGAAAAAATGGGAACTCCTGATCAAGCGGTGCGAACGCTTGAAGAGCTCGTGCGATGCAATATGGGGCCTGAAGTGAATGATAAAGCGAGCGGCTGCATTGCACAGCTTAAACAACGATACAATATTGCATAAATGTATTGAGCAATAAGAGTCAAAGAGCGTCTGCTAGGGACGCTCTTTTTTCATGTAACGCAGATGTGCATTATTTGCATCTAGACGATCTTTCCATTATCATGACGCGCAGATTGTAGATTGTGTATCGCAGCAAGAAAGTATGTAATGAAGAACATGAGGCTTTTTATAGCGCTGATGTGCGGCACAATGTATTTGCACGTAGTGCCTATGCTGGAAGATGAGAGTAATACGCTGGGATGCGACCAGTACAGAATCTTAATTAATACGGTGTGGCAGAATAAAAGTGTTTGTAATGCGTATTGTCAGCAGCTTATCATGGATAGCTTTTTACCTGAAGATGCCCCTCGCATAGATGACGTGCCTATAGTATTGTACGCGCTCAAGTTAGCATTTGTACAAGACCACATTCCTACAGAATATATTCCTAATTTTATTCTTCAGTACGCATCTTCAAAGTTGATTACTCAAATGATCGAAGAGCCCGTGAAGGATGGCGCGGGGCCACTCCATTTGGCTGCAGCTTTGGGTATGAATTATCTGGTGAAATCATTAGTTACGGGTAAGTGGCCGTATGGCATGAAGCAAAATTCTGTACCTGTCGATACATGCTACACCAATGACGGTTGCACTGCGGCAATGATTGCCATTAATGAGCGCAATCAAGATACTGCTGAGCTGTTGCTTTCATTGGGTGCAAATCCTCGCGCGTGCCACAAAGGTAACTCTTTGCTTGCTCTTTCGTGTGTGCGAGGATGCGATCGTATAGCGCGAAAGCTTATTGAAGAATATCATGTGCCTGTAAATGATGTGGATCAGGAGAAAGGAAATACTCTTCTCCATGATCTTTTTCTAGGCGATAGATATGATGATAGCAGTCAAGAATCCATACTAAAATTACTTCTTCAGCATAATGTGCCTCAAACTCCTAATAATATGGGACTTACTCCTTTAGATCATGCAGTCTGGCAGGGCAGTAAAAAAGGAATAGAAGCGCTTGCAAGTGTATCGTGTACAGAGAGTCCGCAAGCGTATGAACAATTGTGTAATGATACACGTGATCATTGGGTTGCTTATTTACGCCTAGATTGCGATCAGGCATGTGATATAAAAAATGCTACGGCATCGCTTTGTACTAACGAAGATATACTCAAGAAGCTTTTTGCACAGCATTCTGATAAAGAATCTCGCGATATTTTTTGTATGGCTGCGGGCATGGGAGGCAATATTGTTGCTGCGCGCTTACTGCTAGAAAAACTATCTCTTCAGATTATGGAAGAAAGGGATGTGTATCGCAGTAATTGTTTAACGATACTAAAAAGCGCTATAAAAAGAGATCAAGGAAAATTTATACGCGCAATGAAAGCGTTAATGCCAAAATACTTTACAAGCAACGATGACAAGAGCTTATTGAATGCAGCATTAATGCAAGATGATTTTAAGTTAGCTGAAGATTTGGCTGCCTACAGGCTCTGCCAAACCACTCATGTACGTTGCATCACTAAAGAGGGAGCAAGTGAAGCAATTGAAGCTGCTTATTTGGATACGGCTTGTGATGATGGCGGTATAGCGAGATATGCTTTGATATTTGCGGATAAGGAGCTGACTATGATGCGCATTTTAAGTGCTGATGATCAAGAGTAATTTGATTCGCAAAATGAATTAGTGGGAGATAGTTCCCGCAAATTCCGATCAAAAATAACAATAGAATGAGTAGTATGTGCAAAGTTCAACGAGGAAAACTTATATGAAGAAATTAGTATGCATAGCTGTCATACAACTTACTACATTCGCTAGTGTGTGGAGTATGGCAACAAGCGAGCGAAATCCATTGCAGTCTTGCAAAGATTCTTTTATACAAGGCTTGATTAGTGGCGGTACTTCGCGTGAGGCAGCGGAGCATCTGTATATATTTAAAATGCTGGATTTCCAGCAGAGCAACGTTGAAAAAGTGCAAGAAGCGAGCATGCTATCAGTGCTAGCACAAGGCAATATTCATTTGGCGCAGGAATTGGCTCCTCATATTAATGAGAGCCTGAGGGGCAGCGGCGAAGATTCATTGCTTTCAATGGCAGTAAGCGAATGTAATGTTTCGCTGATCAAAAATATAATCGATAGCAAATTATGTTTGTTTGTACGTAAAAAAACGGCAGAAAATCAAGAAAATGAAGAACGCTTCCCTTTCCTAGATTCTATTTTGGGGCTTGGTGTACGTACGCTTATTAAGTTAACAGAGCGCTCTCAAAAATTAGAATTCACCCCATCAATACTATCTTATCAAGAGATGGATCAGTGGGAAGTAGTTAAATAAAAAAGATACATAAAACGCGCAATAGTAGCGTGGCATGTGTTTTAAAAAAAGGATGTGATAATGAGTTGTTCGCACAGCGTGGTATGTGCACTAATGTTGATAGGTTTCACGTCCTACTCTTCTGGGGATGCTCAATCAAATCCTGATATGCAGCGGTGTGTCGCAGATTGTATGTATGCAGCCGCATCTGCGGGGGATACAAAGAGCTTATATTATTTGTATACAGTGCTGCCCACTGAGTTTAAGGCGTCTGTAAATCTTACTAATAATCTTCACCAGGGACACACTTTATTACATTATGCGGTGTACCTAGGCAATATCCCATCGGCTAAGCTATTGCTTAAAGCGGGTGCACATTCGAATGTACGTTGCGCTCATGGCGATACGCCGCTTTCTTTTGCGCGTCAAGGCGGTAATGCACACATGATTACACTTCTTATTAAATACGGCGCTCAAGATCCAGATAAGCAAGAATTAAATCAGAAAGCGCCCGCTGGGCGCGCGCTTGGTCAAAAATAATACACTGCTATGCGAGTGAAAAAAGGAATTACAATGAGCCGATTGCTCAACACGGTGAAGATAGCTACTCATGCATATATCGGCACATTGCTGTTTTTGAGTACAGCATTAGTGTATGCCAGTGCAGACGAATATTATGCAGCATTTTTGATGGATCCGTCAGAATGGGTCGATGGTGGGGCCGGCCTGTACGCTGCGCATCAGCTTTCAAAAAAGCCTTTGCAGCTGGATGGTGTTTTTAATCGAGTTAAGCAGATGAGCACGCTGTGTCCTGAAGTACTTATGGGAACAGCGCAAATTTCTGAAACGGCCTTATGCATTGCCTCATCGAGTGCGCTGCTTACCTCTAAAAGTGAAGTTTTTACATTTTTGCTAGGACTTCGTTGTCCTCTGCCTGAAAAAGATCACGTATGCTCTTTTGGCATTAATAATGAGCATGCCAATAATAAAAAAACACCGCTTCATTGTGCTGCGCAAACAGGTGATATAAAAAAATGCGAAGCTCTTGCTGCTGCGCACATGAATACAAATGCCCATTCGCACCGATTGAGCAAAGGAAAAAACAGAAAGTACTCAATCATTGATATAGCGGCGCATAATGGGCATGAATGTGTGGTGCGATTGCTGCTCAAAAAAGGGGCTGCTCCCAAACCCAACGTACTATGCAAAAGATTATCTAAGCAGACTCCTTATAGTGCTGCCATTTATACACTATTTCGTAAACATCATGAGTGCAAAGATTCAGATGACGCGCTATGCAGTCCTGCGCACATGCGCAAACGAGCAGTAATGGTAGACGATGAATCATTGTGGCGTGCTAGCGACGGATCACCTGATTGGAAAAAAACGGGCGCATATAGCGTGTATTGCAGTCAGATAGTGTCTGATTTTAATGCTTGCGATGACAGTGAAGAAAAAGTCAGGGTCCTCAGTCGCATAAGAAACAAAGATATTCTTAACAAGATCTTGCCAGACCCTCAATCGGCAAATACGTGTGTCGACTTGCATGATTTTGGAACGATGCTTGTTGAGCGTGCTCTTCATAAGAACAATACGATTCTGCTTTCCCATTTGGGAGGGCTTGCATGGCAAAATGCAGGTGAAGAACGCTCATACTGGGACAATGCTGTGAAAATGGCATTTTATCATGTGGCGAAAAAATACAATAATGCGGGCATAAAAAAACTTATAAGTGCAGGCTTTGATATCAATGCTCGTGGCACAGATGGCCGCACTGCACTCTCATTCATGTATTCTAGGATACAAGAAGTGCATAGCACACAACTCCTTGTGACTCATGGCGCCATATTTACTCAAGAAGATATGCATCAACTGCTGCCGACGGCGCGATCCTATTTGGCTCAGGAAGCACTAGGCCATCTAGGGGCTGAGTGGATGCATTTTGCTACATCGACTTATAATCAGCTTGAGCATGCATATAAACTTGGTTCAATAAAGTCTTATGAACCATTATGCTTTTCGGACTATTTTAAATCTACGAATCTCACCATAGTGCGCTCGTGCAATAATAGTGAAGATGCATCTTTTTTGCGTGCATGCGCGGCAGCTCTTGGGGGGTGGCGCTATACAGATCCTCTTAAAAGCATACGGACAATTGCGAGCATAGATCCTTCATTTTTTGGATACTCTATGTGGGGCTCAACGCCATTGCATAATGCAGTAGCGCTTCAAAGGCCAGATATGGTAAAAGCCTTGTTGGATTTGCGTTGGCAGTCAGGAGAGCGCATAATGCGCGTAGATCCAAATGCGCGCGCCGGCGCCACTGAAAAAAGGCCACTGCATTTAGCTACGGGTAATGAAGCGATAACAGCGCTTTTGCTTGAAGCAGGTGCAGATCCATGTGCATATGATGGAATCCCCAGCTCTTCCTGCATTGAGCGAGCGGCAGTTAAAGGCCATGTAGATTCGCTTAAGCTATTACTTGAATATGCTAAAGACCATGTATGGGATGGTATAGAAAGCTTGCAAATGCGCAAGAGCCTATATGGTCTCTTGTGTATGCGTATTCCTCGCAAAAAAGAAGTAGTAGCACTGCTAAAGCAGTTTGGATATTACAATGCATCGATTTTTGGCAAATGGACGCCTCAAGACATTGCTGTGCGCGCAGGCGAGCGAGAGATCGCAGCTCTTTTTGCCCCAGAAGAATGGAATGGCGAATTAAGTTATCAGCAGCATTCTGATTTTCTTGTACGCAATAAACTATCTCTAGCACGTGATGCAGCCGGTAATCAATTGACAAAAGAAGACATGAAGAGTCGATTGAGAATGCTTATGACGTGTGCAAATAGCGATATTCTCAAAGCTGTTTTTCCCAATGCACAGGTTATACATGATGCTCTTGATGTGTCACGGCTGAATCTGGGTGAGCTGCTTAAAATTGCGATCAAAAATCGCAATATAACTTTACTTACTTATCTTAATACTTTGTGTAGAGATTCTAAGATAATGAAAACGCTGTGGCGGGGTAGCATAGTGCATTTGCTTTGCAAGTATCCCGCAAAAGAGATAGATGTGCTTGTGCAACTAGCGCCTGGTATTATCAATACACAGGATACAGCAGGTAAAACTGCACTTTTCCATGCATATGGCGAAGGCAATGGCGAGCGCATTGAAATATTGCAGCAAAAAGGTGCGCAACTAACTCAAGAAGAAAGGCGTGAGCTTGCTCCCCTTTGCCGAGCAAGGCTATTTGAAAGCGTAGTTAAGCGCTTTAATAAATCGCTCAAGCAAGCGCTTGGGGTGAGTAGCTCGTAGTGTTACAAACGGGTAAAAGATAGAGGCCTGCGTAAGCGGGCCATTTTGCCGTTTTGACCGCATTAAGCCTTTCGTGATAAGATTTTTCATGAGCACATAAATCAAATCACACAGAGCCCATGAAGGTATCGGTAGATCAGATGGACAAAAAATACGATCATTCGCAGGCTGAAAAGCAATTACAGGCACAATGGGAAGGCGAACGCACTTATGCACACGAGCACAACCCGGGGCCATTGTATAGCGTCGATACGCCACCGCCTACCGTTTCAGGATCTCTTCACATAGGGCACTTATTCTCATACACACAGACCGATATCATTGCACGCTACAAGCGCATGGGTGGTTATTCAGTATTTTACCCATTTGGCTTTGACGATAATGGGCTTGCTACTGAGCGCTTTGTAGAAAAGGAACGGGGAATCCGTGCTCATGATCTTTCCCGTTCCGACTTTATCAATGTATGCCTTGAGGAAACGGCAAAGGCAGAGGGCGCATTCAAAGATCTCTGGCAGCGCATGGGGCTTTCAGCTGATTGGAATGCAGAATATTCTACTATCTCACCTTCAGTGCGCCGTATATCCCAGGCATCATTTATAGATCTCTATAATAAAGATTATGTGTATCGTAAGCAGGAGCCAGCATTATATTGTGGTGCCTGCCGCACCTCGATAGCGCAGGCAGATCTTGATGATAAAGAGCTCCTTTCTTCCTTCAATGATATTGTATTCAAGGATGAGCAAGGCAACGAGCTGCTTATTGGTACCACGCGTCCAGAATTACTTCCTTCATGTGTGGCTATGTTTTTTCATCCTTCCGATGAGCGCTATCAGCACCTTGCAGGCAAGAAGGCAATAGTGCCTATTTTTGAATTTGAAGTGCCTATTATGCCTGATGAGTCGGTAGACCCGCTCAAGGGCACGGGCTTGGTAATGTGCTGCACCTTTGGCGATAAAACTGATATTGAATGGTTTAAAAAATATCGCCTACCCTATAAGCAATCAATTGGCTTTGATGGCAAAATGATGGAATGCGCTGGGCCACTTGCAGGCAAAAAGCCTGCTGAGGCACGTGCAGCAATTATTGCACTGCTCAAAGAGCGCAACTTGCTGTTGCGTGAGCGACCTATTACCCATGCGGTAAGCGTGCATGAGCGTTGCAAAAAAGAAATTGAGTATGTAGTACTGCCCCAGTGGTTCATCAATGTGCTTGACTACAAGCAGCAGCTTATCAAGCAGGCAGATTCTATTAATTGGTATCCTGCTTTCATGAAAACGCGCTATGTCAATTGGGTAGAGAATATTAATTGGGATTGGTGTATTTCACGCCAGCGCTTTTTTGGTATTCCCTTTCCAGTATGGCATTGCAATGCATGTGGCCAAGTGCTTGTAGCTGATGTAAAAGATTTGCCTATCGATCCGCAGGAGCGTCCATATCCGGGCGGTGCGTGCACTGCATGCAAGAGTACCGATATTCGCCCCGACACTGATGTGATGGATACCTGGAACACATCGTCTATCACTCCCTATATCTGTGCAGAGCTTTTTGACGGCAAGCAGCATGACTTTGCTGCAGCATCACATAAAAACTTTGTACCTATGAGCATGCGCCCGCAAGCACATGATATCATTCGTACTTGGGCATTCTACACCATCACCAAAGCCTGGATGCATGAGAATTCTATTCCATGGAAAGATATTGTAATCTCGGGCCACGTGCTTGCAGGGCAAGGCGGTAAAATATCTAAATCACAAGGTGGTGCTGCAATAACGCCTGATCATCTGCTTTCACGTTTTCCTGCGGATGCGATCAGATATTGGACAGCATCAGGAAGCCTTGGGCATGATATTGCATTTTCAGAAGATCAAATTAAAAATGGCATTAGGCTTGTTACCAAGCTATGGAATGCCTTTATTTTCATCAAACCACACATTGAAGCGTGTGCGAGCAAGCCTGAATATAGCGGCGAGCTTGGCGTAGCTAATGAGTGGATCTTAGATAGTGCATCGCATGCATATGAGCGCTACTGCCAGCATCTTGAAAATCATGAATTTGGCCTTGCGCTGGATGTGATTGAGCGATTCTTCTGGAGCGATGTGTGTGATAACTATCTTGAGCTTATCAAGCATCAGCTTTTCAATCCTCATGAATATGATGAGCGTACCGTTGCTGCTACGCGCTGGACATTGTATACCTTAGGATTGCGCATTCTTCAGTTGTATGCGCCCTATGTGCCGTATGTTACTGAAGCGATTTATCAATCGCTGTATCGCAAGCTTGAGCAAACGGCCTCGCTGCACCAAACACGGTATGTATCAGTGCAAACAGTGTTGGTATTTGAACGTAGCGCGCGGATTGCAAAGCGTATGATGATAGGCGTGGCACAAGTACGTAAGCTCAAATCAGATAACCAATTGCCGCTTAATGAGCCGCTCGCTCGCTTGACGATCCATGCTGACGATGAATTGTGCGAAGCGATACATCAGAATACATTGCTGCTCAAAGGCGTAACGCGTGCTGCACACATAGAATGCGTGTCAGATGCGTTGCAAGCGCCGAATATTGAGAAGCATGAAGATGGATGGCATGCGGCAGTAAGTGCTGCTGCAGCGCAGTAGGCAAATGCTATGATCACTATTAAAAACACGCAGCGGCGCGTACCTATTGATACTGCGTTAGTTAAAAAACAAGCGCAGCAACTGCTTGATGTGCTGGGCTATGGCGATTTTGATCTGGGCATATGGTTTACCACGGATGCGACTATCAAAACGTATAATCGCGACTATCGTGATAAAGATAAAGCAACTGATGTGCTCTCATTTCCCTATCACGATTATCTTAAAGCCGGTGAGCGCATCAAGGTGAAGTGTGCTGAGGATAAAAATATCGGCGATCTGATTATCGCGCCTCAGTACGTGCTCAATGATCTTGAGCGCTGGAACATGACATTCGAGCAACGTATTCCTGTGCTGCTTGTGCATGGCGTGTGCCACTTACTGGGATATGATCACATCGAAGATGCTGACTACAAAGTGATGCGCAAAAAAGAAAAAGAGCTACTTGAGCATCTAGGTGTGGATGTGAAAATTTAAGAAGCAGCAAAGTTTGTTATAAAAAAGGCCTCTCGCACTGAGAGGCCTTTTTTATTCAGTTTTTAGCAACAGGCACTTGGTTGATTTTTTCTACAATTTTAGGCAATACCCATTGGCATAAACCATATGCAGTTGTTGCTTGAATAATATATATGCAAGACATTCTATAGCGCTCTATTTGCTCGGATGTAATTTGCGGATTTGATTTTTTAGCGAGATCGCTTGCAGCGCTTTTTTGCTCTTCTGAAGGCTGTTTTGATTGAGCTGTTAATTCATTACGCTCTTGCTGGCCAGAGGATGCAATCAGCTGGGCTGCTACGCCAGAAGGTTCTTGCTTATTTTCCTCCTTTTTCTCGTCTGCTGTAGGGGAGCTGTTAATTTCAATGAGCTTGCGAATCAGATTTTCTCCCCGCTCTGTGCTTAAAATAAGATATGCAGCATGACCACAGCCAAAAATTACGGAATAGGCGCCCACAAAGAGAGCAGCGTTTTGAAATGCGCGCGATTCGCTATGAAATACGGATCTATTCATATCTTGGGGAACATGCAGCGCTTTTGCTACATTACAATAAGGTGCAGCAAATTGAATTGCTCCTAATGCCTCCTGATTGATCGCAACGGATTTTTTTGTTTTGTCAGCATCAAGGCCTACGCTTTCTGCAAGCGCTCCTATATAATCGGCGGATTTGCCTGCAGTAACAAGAGGGGTAGGCAATATGCGATT
>JAGVMI010000142.1 GCA_020053845.1 Candidatus Babeliales bacterium | reverse complement strand
TATTGAGTTGAATATCGAGCAATAACCGTGTTTGTTTGTGGGGTAAATATCTCGCTGTGAGCGCGAAATGTAGAAAGTACTGCTGTGCGGTTGCGGTTTGCTCGTTCATCAACCATCCATTTGCTATGTGCTGATGTGCGATGAAGGTAATAGGTGTCGGGAAGAATAGCAAATGTACCACCAGTAGCGAGCATATTAAAGCTGAGTGCCCAGGTTTCCTCTGCGAATGTAGTATAGCCCCCCGCGCGCTTGAAGCTTGATTTTTTAAACAAATAGTTCCCACTTCCCATGAGCAAAATTGCTTGATGTGCGTTATGTATGGTCACTTTATGATCAGAAAACTGAAAGCGCTTTATTGTAGGGCTCAAAATGCTTGATGCAAAATACGCTATTCCTTCGAAGCATGCGACATCTACATCTTTAGGCTTAATAAGGGGGAGCAGATTGGGTACGGTATTTTTAATAAGCACATTATCTGCATCTAAAGCATACAATAGTTCGCCTTGTGCAAGTGTTGAAATTGCAATATTGCGTGTTTGCGCTGGCCCTTGATTGGTACTATTTTTGTGTACCCGTAGGTTACTGTAGCGTTTTGCGTAATGTTGCAATACATCCCATGTTTTATCCGCTGAAGCATCATCGATGCAAATAACTTCAAAGGCATCGAGCTCGAGATTTTGCGCATAGATTGAATCAAGTGTTTCTTTAATTGTATGCGCGCAATTGTAGCAGGGAACAATGAAGGATATGAAATCTTGATTGTGGTCAGCTAATTTGAAAGAGCGGGTTGCTCTGTATACGCGAGCAGCGGCGCAAGTAATTGATCGGGGGCGTGTATCTATCGGCCTCGCGTGAGATTGTATGCTATGAGCAAGGCATGCTATAGCAAAAATAAAAGTAAGCAAACGCACTGAACTTTCCTCTCCCTTTTTTATGCATGCAAAAAAGCATCATGACGTGCTATATGTGTGTGAAAGCGCAGAATAGCCGTCTCGCTTACGAGCATAGATAGAGTAATGGTGGGAATAGTGCTATTCCCAGAAGCCAATGCAGCATATAATCCCCCTTTTTTAAGCATTATCGCCTTCATAGCAACAGGAATACTAGCACTAGTAAAGTAATGTGCTCAATAAATAGCCTGTATAAAGTGAGTAAAGTCCGCAAATAGGGGCATATTTTATTTTTGCATGCAGATGTACTCATGAGGATTGGCCTTCAATGCGTTGAAGGCAGCTGCACATTTCTCAAATGGTATTGAGGGAATATAAGTGGGCACAAAAGTGAGCCAAAAAAATTCTTGTATAGCTTCAGGCTCAAACAAATTTAAAAACTCATCAAAAAGAGGCTGAAATTCTGCATCATAAGGGCGATAGTGAGTAAGATCTTTGTCTAGCATATCTATGAACACAAATCCTGATGAGCCGCGTAAAATCATATTGTTTACCATCCAATCAGGATGATGAATTGCCTGCAATTTTTGCATAGATTTTTTGAGCATGAGATTTGTTGGGTATATCCCGCGACACATTTTAAACGTTACGAGATTGATTCCGGCATACCATCGGGTAGTGCGATAGCTGTATGGCGGCTCTTTTGCCATACGTTTAATGAGATATTTGTGCGAAAATGAGCTTTCAATTTTGTGTGATGCTTCTTTCATGGGTCGCATGATCCATGTTTTTCGTAGCAAGTGTTGCCGGGGGCCTTCAAGCAGACACAATGATGTTTGCGTATTTAAATACTGAGCAATGCGAACTTTAGAAGAACATCCTGAAGGCAAGCTGGATAGGTGTTTATTGGGTATCTCGATAATAAGATGATCGCCCAATTGCCTGAGTCTAGTAATAAGGCGTACGTCTAGTTTTTTAAACGATTCTAGGGGATTAAGGCTTAGTACCACATCAAAATGCTCGCATTCTCCAAGCCGCTTGATAGTGGGATTATCGAGAGCATTGCCAAGTATTACTACGTTACTATATTGTTTTAACTTTTCATTGACGACAGAAGTTGTGTACGACTCGCTATGTGTGCATGGGCACACAACACACACGCACGCATACGTTTGTGCAATGTGGGCAACTGAATCATCAAAAGGTCCAATATAAAGCAGTGTAAATGGCCGCTCGTAGTGATCAAGAAAGTCGTTGATGGCAGTGATTCTTCTTTCATTATCTTGTAGGTTGGCGTCCGCATAGCAGGCAGTTAAGGCTGCTAGTGAGATGAGTATGCATGCAGTACGCAACAAATAATGATTCATAAAGATCACTTTTTGTTTACAGGGTGCGGTTTGCGGGGAGATTGATGGCGAGATTTCTTAGGGGTATCAATTTTGCATGCCTGTACGGCGGGTACCAGCACTTTCCAAAAATAGTTTTCTGTTTGCTGTTGATTCTTCATATCAACAAATTTGAGATATTGTTTGCGGACACTTGGCTCGTAAGGATGTCCAGGATTTTCAGAATCCTCAACATCTATCATCGTGCATTTCTTGCCTTGTACAATAATATTGTTGAGTTGCCAATCTGCGTGTTTCATGTGAGATAATCGTTCGATCTCTTGTTTGATTGTGCCATGCAAGGGGTAGGTGCCCTGATACATTTTGTAGGTTATGAGATTAATGCCGGGAACCCATTCGGTTACTCGTTTGGTGTCGCGTGGCTTGGTGAGATGCTTAGTAAACGTTTTGGTTTCATATGTACTCGCGATGATGTGTGTTTTTTCCTTCATTGGTGGCATAAGCCACGTCTTTCTTTTGATAGTGTCTTTATCTTTGATTATTAGATACAGATGTGTGTCTGTGCCTGTGGTGTGGCGTGGCACGGTTCCAATAATGCGCGCGCCCTTGCTTGAGATGTAATCTATAATCTCCTGGCGTATAACGTTCATGTGTTTGGAAGTATCCTTGTCTTGCGAGGGGGTTTCGATAATAATATG
>JAGVMI010000004.1 GCA_020053845.1 Candidatus Babeliales bacterium | reverse complement strand
GGAATCTGGGGCCTTTCATTTTTATAGGCACACACACAACCAATTCACATTTGCTCGCTAAGATGATACAAATGTGAAGAGCATTAAGCATCTTTAGTGCACTCAACCGTTTTGCAAGCAAGGATTGATGTGCTTTTATCTATAGTAAACGCTATTGGTTTTCATACCATCGGTCTCTGTGAGCGCCTTGGTATATTCAGTATATTTTTATTTAAGGCCATCGTGGCACTCTGCACCACGCGCCTTAAAATGAGTAAGTTATTTTATTACATGAACCGCATTGGTGTTGAATCATTAACGATTGTGATTCTTACCGGCACATTCGCAGGCATGGTATTCGCTCTGCAAAGTTACATAGGCTTTCAACGCGTGGGCGGAGAACAATTTATTGGCGCTGTTGTAGCTCTTGGCTTAATTCGTGAGCTCGGCCCGGTACTCACTGGACTCATGGTAACTGGCCGCGCCGGATCTGCTATTGCTGCCGAAATCGGAACCATGCGCATCACCGAACAGATTGATGCACTTATTACACTACGTATTAATCCGATGCAGTACCTTGTAGTTCCGCGTATCTTAGCGGGGCTCATGATCATGCCATGCTTAGCTGTGTTTGCTATGCTTTGCGGAATCATAGGCGGCTACGTAGTATGCGTTCATGTTCTATCACTTAGCCCCGAAGATTACACAACAAGCATTAAGGCGTACGTAGAACTTTCCGATATTCGCGGCGGCCTTATTAAATCGTGTGTATTTGGCCTTATTATGACATGGGTAGGAACGTATAAAGGCTTTTATACTCATGGAGGCGCACGCGGCGTAGGTACAAGCACTACACAAAGCGTAGTGCTCGCTTCTATCATGATTCTCATTGCAAACTACTTCCTCACCAAATTCCTGGAGCAACTGTAGAAAGCTATGGAAGCAATCAAGATAGTTCATCTTAAAAAGCGATTTGATGACAGGCTCATTACCAAAGATGTCAATCTCGACATTCCCAAAAATCAGATGACCGTAATTATTGGCAGATCGGGCGAAGGCAAATCAATTCTGCTCAAACAGATTGTGGGGCTCATAAAGCCAACATCAGGCAGCATCATCATTGATGGCATTGATATCACCGCACTGCCTGAAGACGAGCTTGATCTGGTATATAAACGTATGGGATATGTTTTCCAGTTTGCAGCACTGCTTGATTCGCTCAATGTGCTTGAGAACATCGGGATAACTTTATTTGAAAATGGCGTTTCACGAAAAGAAATTATCCCTATTGTTAAAGAAAAATTAAGGCTCGTTAACTTATCTGAAGACACACTGTACAAATACCCCTCAGAGCTCTCGGGCGGTATGAAGAAACGTGTAGGCCTTGCGCGCACCTTAGTTACAAGCCCTGAAATTATTTTGTACGACGAACCAACCACCGGCCTTGATCCTATCACTGCACACGTTATTCATGATCTCATGTACGATATGCAAAAAAGATTGAACCTAACATCGGTGGTCATCTCACATGACGTCGAAATATTCAAATATGCTGATAATGTAGCCCTGCTGCATAATGGCAAAATAGAGTATTTTGGCAGCGCAAAAACTGTGTGGGAGTCAGATAACCCGTACATCTATCAATTTATCCGTGGGCTCACACAGGGACCTATTCAAACCGAGATTGTTCACGAAAAGGATAAATTTTAAAGATGCATATTAAGGGAGTAGCCTCATGAAAGCAACGCGCTTTTTTCATGCTTTTGCAACAATACTTAGCTCAGGCATTGCGCTTGGTTTTAGCGTTGCGCAAGAACCGCAAGCCCCAATAACGCAAGAACAATTTGAGCGGAAACTTATCGGATCATCAGGCGATGATATTAAGCTCTCAATAGGCGTTCTTGAAATGCTTGTTGGATCACTCATACGTCAAGTAGAAGCCATGCGCGCCCAGCATGGAGAACGTGGAGCCAAGGAATGCTGTAAGGTGCTTAACACAATATTTAATAACGCTCTCACAAGCATCAGCAATGCATCATGCACTATCGAATCTCAAGAAGGACAAGCACTTCTTGTACAAAAACTACAAACCTTGCCGTCAAGCGAGCTCGCACAGTTGCAAGAAAGCCTTGCAGCGCTTACCACCTCACTTGAAAAAACGGACTTTATTTTCAAGAATTCAGTACAACGTTACATCAAGGCACTGCTTGCGTGCATGAGCATTGCAGAACAAGAGCGTATTGCTTAATCCTAATTCACTCGGCTTCGCCCTGAAATTCTTTGTACAAGAAGCTTGGCTGTATACCGCGATTATTCTGGTATTTGCCGTTAGTATAATTTACGTAATCACCTTCAATGGTGTGATAGAAGATTTGGCAAATTTCTACCCCTGGATAAATGCGAATTGGCTCAACACAGTACATTTCAAGCGTCCAGTATCCGCTAAAGCCAACATCCCCAAATCCTGCGGTGATATGTATGAACAAGCCAAGCCTACCCACTGAAGATCTTCCCTCAAGCATAGGGACAAGGCCTTCTGTGCGCGTATATTCCATGGTGCGTCCGAGATACAGCTTGCGCGGCTCAAGTACAATGCCTTCCTGGGGAATAACAATTTCCTGCACACGATTTTTGCACTTCATATCAAGCACAGGATCTGTGTAGATCATAAGCTCGCGATGCAAACGCAGGTTATAACTATTAGGGTTAAGCTGAGCCTCATTAAAGGGCTCAATCATAATGCTTGTCCCTAATCTCCTTTGAATTTCCTTACCAGAAAGTATCATAAAGTATTCCTTATTGCGTCAGCTGTGCTGTTGTAAGAGACATCTAACGCTGGTAGACTAACCGAAAAATATGAAGCACGCGTCGGACTAGTGCGCCTATTGACCGAACGAGGAAATACTATGAATGAGGCTGCGCCAACCAGTACCGTTATCGAGAAGATTAAAGAAGAAAGTTCATGCTTTCAAGCCATGAACATAGAAATTAGTAAGGTAATTGTTGGTCAAGAGGATATTGTCACCTTTATCCTCATCGCAATCTTATGCGAAGGCCACATTCTTCTTGAGGGCGTTCCCGGTGTTGCAAAAACAACGATGATCAAAGCAGTCACCCGCGCCATGGGACTCACCTTTAATCGTATTCAATTCACGCCTGATTTACTACCAGCAGATTTAATAGGCACCCTTATTTACAACCCTCAAACACATTGCTTTGAGACAAAAAAGGGCCCTATTTTTGCTCATCTTATTTTAGCCGATGAAATTAACCGAGCTCCTGCAAAAGTACAGGCTGCTCTTCTTGAGGCAATGCAAGAACGCCAAGTAACCATAGGATCAACATCATACGGACTTGAAAAGCCATTTCTTGTTTTCGCAACTCAAAATCCTGTGGAGCAAGAAGGCACATACAAACTGCCCGAAGCTCAAGTAGATCGGTTCATGTTTAAGCTATTCGTACACTACCCAACGCAACAGCAAGAACGTGAAATCGTGCGCCGCAATCTAGATGTGAATGTAATAAGCTCCGTATTAAGTAAGCACGATATTTTGCGCGCTCAAGAACTTGCTCGTCAGGTATATGTCGACGAGAAAATTATCAACTATATCGTTGATATAGTTTTCGCAACACGTATACCCCGCGAAGCAAAACTGCCGCAATTCGAATCATATATACAATACGGCGTTTCTCCGCGTGCCACGATAGCGCTTTACCAAGCATCGCGTGCATACGCCTTCCTCAAGCGCCGCCACTTTGTAACTCCCGATGATGTAAAGGCGGTTGCTCCCGCAATCTTGCGTCATCGTCTCGTACTCACCTATGAAGCGGAAGCTGATGATGTGAAGGCAGACATGATTATCCGCACCATTCTTAATGCAGTGCCAACACCGTAAAAAGGTTGTTGTTTTCTGCGTTTTTTAAGGCATATAAAGTGCATTGTTCTTGACAAGAAGCTCACAGGGCGGTTATTGTTTGAATCGTACCTTGATATAGAGGAATGCTGGATGAAACCTCCTTTTTGGGTTGTCAACAGTGCGCTGCTCATACTAATCGCACTGAGCCTCGGCCTCACGCGCCTCTTGGAGGTACGTATACCGTCTCGCGAAGATATCGAGCCTGTAAAATACACCAAGATTAAGCGTGAACAAGCCTTAAGCATTAACATCGCATCAATTTATGAGCATGATCCATTTGGCACTTATCGTAAGGAAAAGCCAAAGCCTGTGGTCGGCGATCTTTCGATGCCTCTTCCCGAACCGCCACGTCCAATTTCGCAAACGCTCCCCGAGCAACCAAAACCACAGTTCCTTGACCCGCTTGATATTACATTGCGTGGCATTATTGTAATTGCATCCGATCCTAGCAAGAACAGCGCAATAGTTTCTGATAACAAAACGAAGAAGGAAAGCATTTTCAAGGTTGGAGATACATTTGAAGATGCAATGCTTATAAAAATATTTAGCAATAAAGTTATTTTCTTGAGATCAAACGGCCAGCAGGAAGTACTTTATCTGCGCGAGCAAGATGCTAAAACCGATCCTGCCTATGTTGCAGGCGGTGGCGATTGGGAGCCTGTAGCAGATCGTATTGGCGACAACTTGTACGTAGTAAACCCTAAAGAGTTTATTCAGCGCGTGCAGACACTTGCTCAATTTATCGACATGCTCGGCCTGACTACGGCATACAAGAATGGCAAAAGCATTGGTTCACGCGTAGGCCAGCTCGCCGAAAACTCATTTGGTCGCAGAATAGGCCTTGCAACCGGCGATATAATTACGAGCGTTGATGATATATCAACAGCACAAGCAGAAGATCGCATGAAGATATTCCAGCACATTGTGTACGAAACCCCTGCGCGAGAAATACCTATAAGAATTATGCGTAAGGGACAAGAGCTCACGCTTGATATCATAATTCGTGACTTTAGCACTCAAGAACAAAAAGAAGCCCAGGGAGTTCCAGCACCTGAAGAGGATTTGCCGTCATTGCAAAAACTCCAAGAGCATGAAAGACTAAATATTCTGAAGGAAAAATATAAGTTTGCTCCAACATTGCGCGATATTAGAGAACAAGAACGGCGCAATATGATCGGGCGTGGATCACAACCAGCTCGTAAATCTCCAAGCGCAGCGAGGTAAATCGGTATGACGCAATTTCAAACACGTGTGATCAACCTCCTACTTGTGTGTATCACCCTTGTGTTCGTGTACGATACTACACAAGCGCGTGTTCCAAGCAGACGCCGCAAGCGCTCCGCAAAAACGACCGCTGCAGCTGCGCAACCAGTCAAAAACGACACACAAGCAGCACTCCCCATGACAGGCGCTCTTGAAGAAAAACTACCACCAGTGGCACGATCGCAACAGCCACTGCGTATGGCAGATAATGCAAATGCTAATGGCCCAATAAGTCCTTTTACTGAAAATCATCTTCTTGCTCTTGCAAGTTCACCTTTCGCAGAAAGTGCTGGTATGCCATCTGAAATGGCGGGCAAGGATGCGCCTCCCCTTGATCATGATAATGAAGATGAGCTTGCTCCTCTTCAACTTCCCTTTGATATTGATGATGATCAAACCATAGAGTTTCAATTTCAAGATGCTGATTTGCGCAACCTTGTTACGCAAGTTGAGGCACTTTTTGATTGCAAGTTCATATCAGATGATATGATTCAACCATTAAAAAATGGTACTAAAACAATCAAAGGCAATACAATCTCATTCAAAACAGTCAAGCCGTTGACCAAGCAAGAAGCGTGGAATCTTTTCCTTACCTTCTTGGACATTGCGGGCTTCACTGTTGTTCCACAACCAGAACCGCGCCTCTATAGGATTCAATCTTTTGAGTCAGCACGTCGTGCACCAGTCCCCACGTTCATAGATACCGATTATACAAAGCTAGCGGATAATGATGAGACTATTCGCTACATGTACTTTTTGAAAAATACTGACGTTCAAACTATCCAGCCCATTATTGAAGCGCTTAAGAGTGCAGGCACCAACTCACTTTATCTTGCCGAGCAAAAAGCATTTGTACTCACCGATAAGTCATTCAACATAAAATCGCTCATGAGAGTGGTGACTGAGTTGGATAAAGTATGCATGCCACAAGCAATGTCAATTTTAAAACTGCGCAATGCGGATGCAGAAAAAGTTGCAGAGCTCTACCGCGCGATTGCCAATCCAGCAGATAACCGTAATCCTGCACAACTTTTTGGCGCACGCAAGCAACCAACATCTTTATACTTTCCAGAAAACACTCGTATCATACCTGAGCCTCGTACCAATTCGCTCATTTTGCTTGGCACACGCGATGCAATAGCAAAAATTGAAGATTTCATTATTAAGCATGTTGATGTCGAACTTGAGCAGCCGTATCCGAAGTTGTTTACTTATCAGCTTAAGTATGCAGATGCCGATACTATAGCCAATATCATGAATAGCGTTACTGAATTTGGCAGAGGCACTCCAGCAGGAACAAGCGGGGGAGTGCGTGGCAAAGATAAGTTTCTCAAGCCAATTACCTTTGTCCCCGATAAATCAACCAACCGTATTGTAATCAAAGGCGATTTTGAAGATTACATGGTTGCCAAGGGCATCATCGATAAGCTTGATGAAGCGCAGCCGCAAGTTTCCATAGAAGTTCTGGTACTGTTGCTTAACGTACAAGATAGACGCTCGCTTGGCACGCAAATGCGCAGTAAAGTAAACGGCCTTGATGGCATCCTTGGCAGCAACATTAAATTCCAGACTTCAGGCCTTACTGCACAGGGAACACCTGCCGGTATTGTAACTCGTACGGCAAATGATGCTCCTGGCGTAACGCGCTTGCTTGGTAACTTAATCGATCTCGCAGTTGGCGCATTGCCCGGTAACACAATCATTACGCTTGGGCAGGATGGATTCGGCGTGTGGGGTATTTGCCAAGCACTGCAGCAACTTGTAAATCTTCAAATTGTTGCCAATCCCTTCTTGGTTGCTACCAATCATCAAAAGGCATCTGTGTCTCTAGGCGAACTGCGCCGTATTCTTGTAGGCCAGGTTATTAATGATACCGGTGCACCTACCAATGAATTTGGCGATTCAACAGCAACACTCAAGGTAGACATAACGCCACAGATAAACTCTGATGGTATGACAACTCTTGATGTTAACGTTGAATTTAATGAATTTACATCTCCTAATGCATCTGATGGTAACCAGATAAATCGTAAGATAACCACAGTTGCTACAGTAGCAGATCAAGAAGTGCTCGCACTTGGCGGTGTTATTAGAAACCGCTATACGGATAATATGAACAAAGTGCCACTTTTGGGTGATGTACCAATTCTTGGCTGGCTCTTTAAAAATAAAGAAAAAGAAGAGCAAAACGAAAACTTGCTCGTGCTTATTTCAGCTCAGATTCTTCAGCCTGAAGATAAGACAGATGTGCGTGAATTTACCGGCGAGCATATCGGCCATTACCAAGACACTCTTGCTGCTATGCAACAGCCAAGCGATAGGAGAGATCCTATTAATCGCATGTTCTTTGGGGAAGATCGCCGCATTCAGGAAATTTCAGATAATTTCATCCTGGAACGCGGTAAGAACTACTTAGGAAAAGAATCCGATTCATACAGCCGACACCTCGAAGAACGGAAAGCTGCACGCTATAAAGCGCGCCAAAAAGAAGAATCTACTACTGAGGTAGAGGCTGCACCTGTAGCCCCTGTTCACCTTGCTCACAACTCGCGACTTGAGAAAATCAAAACAAAGCGACGCAATAAAATTTCCCTAAGTGACCTTGCCTTGCAAACCTCCGATGATGGAGAGGAAGCTAACGCATGATACGTGATGTTTTTCTTCCAGAGCGCATCGGGTCCCATTACCTATTTGCCAAGCGTATTCTTGCACTTGAAATATGCAAAAACAGCATTAACGCAGTAATAGTACGCACACGTGGCGCGCGAAGAATCATCGAACAATGCGAGCAAGAACGCATTGAGCCTCAAAACAATGGTTCCTACCAGGAAAGAGCAACTCAGGCTCTCAATGCATTGCTTCAAAGATGTAAACGGTATGATGAAGTTCGCGTCACCATACAAAGCTCGCTCGCCGTGTTTAAGGAGCTACGCTTTCCTTTCTCAGATCGTGAAAAAATAAACATGGTCGTTGACTTTGAAGTTGAACCACTCTTGCCTTTCCCTTTGGCAACTGCAGTAGTCGATTTCATAGTGACAAGCTCATCTGCACAAGCAGGCGCTCAAGTACTTGTTGCTGCAGTACAGAAACAACACGTACGCAATATGCAAATGATACTCGAGGGATCTCATCTTAAAGCAGATAGCGTATCCATCGATCTTTTTGCTCTCTAT
>JAGVMI010000123.1 GCA_020053845.1 Candidatus Babeliales bacterium | reverse complement strand
GAAAATAACCGCTCGTAGGTATAGAAGCTCAATAATAACTTGTTGCTAATCAAAGACATTTTTCAATGGAGGAAACTATGAAGAACATAATGAGAGCGATAAGCCTTGGATTAGTATGCGCGATTGCAACAAGTAATGTAGCGCACGCAAATCAAACAGATGAAAAAAGCCCCACAAAATGGGAAATGGCTAAAAATATAGGATGCACAATAGGTGCATTACCTGTGTTTCTCGTTTCATGTGCTTTGCTCAAAAAGCCTCGTGGAGTAATAATTGCTCAAACAATGAAAGCGACGCTAGAGCCTATCAAATATTCTGATGCGGCTACATTTATGCAAGTAAATAGAATAGTAGCGCGGGAAACAAAATCGTGGAGATGGAGGCAGGCGCTTGCAGGGGTAGGCTTTGCAACTTCGTTGGCTATCGCGAAAGAATCTTTTGATCGCTACGATGCTCAAGAACTCGAGAAAAGCTTGCAGAAATATAGAATGACACAATTAGAAGATAATGCGCGTTACTATCAACAGGTAGCGGTAAAGCAGAGGCGTATAAGTGAGCAGCTTAGAGATCAATTAGATACATGCACATGCCGCCACAAGAAAAAAATGAATCCCAACAGCAAGCACTTTACATACAGCAATCGCAAGTAAATTAACGAGATATTGTTTGTAAATGGAGGAAACTATGAAGAATGTAATGAGGGCGATAAGCCTTGGATTAGTGTGCGCGATTGCAACAAGCAATGTAGCGCAAGCAACTATACTAGATACCTTGCAACGAAGATTATCTAGCGGATGGCATAACATTAAGCAAGTTACGCTCAAAAAAAATCTCACAATTGCTTTCGTGCAAATGGTGACTCTTAATCAAATGGCAAGGGCTGCTGGTGATGCTAAGTTAGCTTACTCTTTATATTCAAAATCCATGGATCAGTTAAATATCTTGAGGTCTACTCCAGAAGCCCTGAGCACAAATCATCTCAAGCCTGTTGGAGAGCTCATTCAGGCGCACATTGCACAAATGGGTCAGTGTATTAGTCCGTGGCTTGAATCATTTGTAGAACAAACTACAAGAATATCATCTCTAGAAAGACAGATAATGGCTGAAGCTGAATTTGAACGTACTAATGTACAAAGATGTCTGTTAATGTTCGCTGTTTGCGCGGCGGCTTTTGGAATTGCTTCATGGATCGAATATGTACAGCAGCAAGCTGGAGAAAATGACTTACAGCAAACAAATGAGTGTTAATAGAGGAAACTATGAAGAATATAATGAGGGCGATAAGCCTTGGATTAGTGTGTGCAATTGCGGTAAGCAATATAGCGCAAGCAAATCAAACAGATGAAAAAAGCCCCACAAAGTGGGAAATGGCTAAAAATATAGGATGCGCAATAGGCGCATTGCCTGTATTTCTCGTTTCATGTGCTTTGCTTAAAAAGCCTAGCAGATTAGTGGCTAATGAAACAATCAAAGCGACGCTAGAGTGTATCAAACCTGAAGCGCGTCGAGTTGGTTTTTTTGAATTTGTACGAGCAGAGCAGGAGCAGGTAATAGCAGAACAAAAAAGCTTGTGGAGATTCAAGAAGGCATTGGCGGGATTAGGCTTTGCAACTTCGTTTGCTATTAAGATTGAATCTATTGATCGCGAGGCTGATCAGATATGTGCACGAGATTCTCAGGATCGCACAATAGAACACTTAAAATGGAAAGCGGATTTCTTGAGTAATAAATTACTGATGCTAGGGAACAGATTCAATGAACACACTGAATCTCTCAAAAACGTCAAAAAGTAGTTGATGCTTGCCACTAGTTTGATATAAAAAAAGCCCGGAGCAATCCGGGCTTTTTGCTGTGCAATTTTTATGTACAGCAAATTATCCTTCAAAGCGTAGCACTTGCGCTACATTAATTGAGCGCACTTTGCGTGTCGGCAGCCACGTGGCAAAAAAGCCCAGGCCCACCACTACGCAAAACACGCTAATTGCGATACACCAATCCATATCGGCAGGCAGATGCGATACGTAGTAGCTATCGGGCAGCTGAATAAATGGATAGCGCTCAAGCAGTAAGCTCACCCCATACGCGGCAGCAATTCCCGCAGCTGAGGCAATTGAGGTAATGCTTAGCCCAATGAAGATGAACACTTGCGAAATGATATGATTGCGTGCGCCAAATGCTTTAAGTATCGCAATATCGCCGCGCTTATTGGTGATCTCCATGAAGAGCAGCGAGAGTATATTCATGCTTGCCACAAGAGTGATGAGCACGAGGATCAAAAACATGGCATATTTTTCAAGCAGGAGCGCGGAGACAAGTGCCGGATAGAGATCCTTCCACGAGTATACCGAAACGCCTCCCAAGAGCGAACGTAGTTCTTCTATCACGAGGGTATCGTTGGCCCCCGCCTTGAGTTTTACGTTTACTTGCTGGATGTCGGCGCCAAAGAGGGTGCCAAAAAATTCAAGCGAGCAAAGAATCATGCCGCTATCAAATTCATCGATCCCTGTTTCGAAAATACCACCAATAATAGTGCTTGTGTCTTTAAGCTGTAGTTTATTGCCGCGCATTTTCTCAGGGTCAGAGTAAAAGAGTTCAAGCTCGTCGCCTACGTGCAGTCCAAGATCTTGCGCAAGCTGTTTGCCGATTGCTACATGATTGCCATGAATTGCTTGCTCAAGTGATGTAGCATTACCTGCTTGCTTTACTAATTTTTGTCCGATGGCTGATACGGCAGCTTCTCTTGCAGGGCTAATTCCTTTAAGAAGAACCACGCGCGGGCCATTTTCATTTTCTTCATCGCTGCGAATGATGGCATTACCGGTAGCTTGCGGGCTTGATGCTATAACTTCAGGAAAGCTTTTGGCGAAAATATCATTAAGTGCTTTAACATCGAGTGGGTCCGACGTTGATCTGATAATAATATTGGCATGTATCCCCTGCATTTTTTCATACACTGCATTTTCAAAGCCTTGCATCACGGCGGTGACCAGGGCAAGTGAAAATGCGCCAATGAAAATACCTACAAAGCATATGCGGATCATGGTAGAAATACTTTGTTCGTACGCAGTACGCCATAAATAACGCCACGCAAGAAGGGGCGCAATAGTTGAAATCTTCATCCTTTTTCTTTCGAGCTACTTGTCATGCATCCGGCTTTTTTTTAGGATACTACCATCATATTGCAATTGTAAAACGACGGAGTAAAAGTATGAAGTGTGCAGTCTCATCGCGTGTTTTAGTGCTATTGTATCTGGTGAGTCTGCCTGGCTGTGCTCGCCTGACCGATTGGGGAAGGCGTAATTTCTACCAGGGTGAGCAGGTTGACAATAATGCCCAAGCAGCACGATGTTATATACGTTCAGCTCCTATATACGATCAATTTACGACGCGTGCTATTTTTGATGCGCTTTGGCTTTCAGATGATGTGCGCATTGCGTATGCGCAGTTGCATGCTAAACGGTTAGGCAAGCCAGAAGAGCACAAAAAAGCGTTCTTGTGGCGGCAGCTTGAAGAGAATAATCACTACATTGCATTCTATGTATTGAGCTTGTATGAGGTGCCTCTGGGCGACGAAGATTCTGAATGGGCAGTATTTTTAACCGTGGGCGATCGCTGCTACTTCCCTATTGAAATCAAAACAGTAGCCTTAGCGCCAGAGTATCAAGTGTTCTTGAAAAAATATCTGACGCCATTTAAAGTGCCCTATCTCATTAAATTCAGTGCATTTGATGTTGAAGAAAAGCCTATTCTTACCGATGATGTACGAGAAATAGCGCTTAATTTTAGATCTGCAGATAAGCAGGTGGCATTGCATTGGAGCATTGATGATGATGCAACAGCGATTATTCCCTCATGTGTTCCTGCATATGAACCGAAAACAATGCGCAGACCAAAACGATGCGGGAGCTGGAATGACGAAACACATAACAGTTGCGATCGGTGCTGATCACCGAGGGTTCACGCTCAAAAATATGCTCCAAGCAGCCATAACGCATCACGATGGCATTGCATGGCTTGATGTGGGTGCGTGCGATGATGCACGCTCGGACTATCCTGTATTTGCTGCTGCAGTATGTAATGCAATTTGTGAAGAAAAAGCATCCTATGGTGTGCTGTTGTGCGGCACAGGCGTGGGCATGTCGATCGCTGCTAACCGCTTCAAGGGTATCTATGCAGGCCTTGCATGGAATGAAGAAATCGCTCGGCTTGGCAAGCAGGATGACAATGTTAATGTACTTGTAATACCCGCCGATTATGTTACGCCGCAATGTGCCGTAGCTATGGTACGCGCATGGCATGCAGCATCATTTCTTTCAGGCAGATATCAGCAGCGACTTGATCTCATTGATAGTCTTTAAAAAGCAGTAACAAAAAAGGGCCCCACGAGAGGGCCCTTCTTAATTGCATGATATGCAGAGATTAACCTGCCGTAATCTCTTGTGCCAAATCATCAAGCGGCACTTCGCGTGACATTGATTCAGTGCGTGCTTCGCTGCACTCCTGAAGAGCCAATGCATCTGAAGCGGCTGCTTGTTGCTCAGCTTGTGCTTGCGCAGCTTTTTGCTCTTGCTGACGCTTGAGGCTCGCGATGATTTCATCGCGATGTTCTACTGCATAAATAATGTTTGCAATATCACTGCCCGAGAGCGTTTCCTGCTCTTGGAGTATTTCTGCTACTGCAGCAAGCGCTTCTTTATGTTCTTCAAAGATCTTGCGCACACGTTGCTTGCAATCTTCTACAAGAACGAGTGCTTCATCAAAGCGGATGCGCTGTGCATGCTTTGGCCAACGGCTTGGCTCGATACCTTCGAAGGTGATTGATTGCGCAGTAAGAATTGCCTTTTCCAGGCCTTCACGATGGCAGCTATAGCCGCATGAGCCGATGAGCATTTCTTCAGCAATAGTACCTGCCACATGATAGCAGATTTGAGCGAGCTTCTCTTCACGTGATGCGATGTTAATCGGATCGAAATCATGATGAACAAACACACGTCCATTGATGAAGCGCTTTTGTTCTTCGCCATCCTCTTTCTTTTGATAGAGGTGCATGCCCATTGCTTCTTCTTTGATGTTGGTCATTACCTGACGGATAGTAACGCGTGAAAGACGCATACCCGTATCAAGAAGATTGAGTACTGCTGCATAGCCCGCAAAGTGTGAAGCAAGAATCTGCTTTTCACGTGGTGAAACATCTTTACCGTCATTTGGAACGGTGTGATAAATCACCTCATTGATTGCTTCTTCCATCACTGCTTGATTTACTGACTGCCCGCGCAGACGTGATTTGAGTACTGAGGTATTGATAAGCGAGTTAAGTGCTTCAAATGATGCGCCTTCAGTTTCTCGTGCAAGCGTATCAACGTCAAAAAACTGTGGGCTGAGCGAGAGCTTATCAAGCTTGCGCAGGATAAATTCACGACGATCTTTGAATGTCGGATATTCAAAACGAATTTCCTTACCAAAGCGGCCAGGCTGACGCAGTGCTTTATCGAGGTTTTCAGGGCGATTAGTTGCCGCAATAAGAATTACTTGGTTCTTAGGATCTGTTTTATCAAGGGTGCCGCTCATGCAGGTCAAGAACTGGCTGAGCATTTCATTTTTACCCTTGCGCTGCAGATCAAGCAAATCGATTTCATCGATGAACACAACACATGGTGCGTGTTGCTTAACGAGATTAAGCAGATACGCGATACCATATTGATTGATTTCTGCTGCGGTAAACTCGAGGAACTGAAACTCTTGCTTGCGGTTTAGGCGCTTGAGCATGCGGCCAATTTCGCCAAACAATGCTTTTACGCTATGCGATTTACCGGTACGTGTGTCACCAATAAGCAAGATACCTTTTGGCGGTGTGGTATGAATACGATCAAAGGATTCAGGATTTTCAAGGTAGCTTACAATGCAGCCCAATTCTTCTTTTACGTTTTGCAAGCCCACAAGATCATTGAAGGTAACTTCTTCAATTTCCTCAGCAGCACGCATTGCTTCTTTTAGATATGCGCCGCCTTTGAGCCAGTTAACCCACTCTGATCGTTTCTTTTCAAACCACGGCCAGAAATGGTTATCATACTCATCTTTTAAGCATCCATGGGAGGTGTATGCCAAATACACAAAGATTGGCAACATGTTAAGCCCGCACAGGGATACGATGTATTCTATACGTCCGAAATTTTTGAGCTGGTCATTGTTACCAATATAGTGACCTCCTGGTACATACTCAGGTACTGGTCCAAAGAAAGATTTAAGCACCTCGG
>JAGVMI010000110.1 GCA_020053845.1 Candidatus Babeliales bacterium | reverse complement strand
CATTGATCCACACGCCTGTGTCATAAGCGCATCAACAACTACAGAGTGAGAATTGCCATAGTAATCACTTGATACGAGTGGTTCTGTGGTAACATCTACAATACCTTTCATAGGGCCATGGGAAGCATGTCTAATGGCGTTATGGATAGCATCAACAGAAATCTGCTTTCCCGCATTAAATGCAAAATCAATAAGCGAAACCTTGCCTACAGGTACACGCAACGCAGTCCCTGAGATACGCCCGGCAAGATCCGGAAATATTTTTTCAATCATGCCACTCGCACCTGTCGAGGTCGGCACAATATTAAGCGCAGCTGCACGCGCACGGCGAACATCATGATCTGAGCAGCTATCAAGAATAGGCTGTGTGTTGGTGTATGCATGCACGGTAGTCATCATGCCATGCTCAATGATAAATGCATCATGAAGAATTTTGATAAGTGGTATGAATGCATTGGTAGTGCAGCTACCCAAAGAAACAATGCGATCTTTACGTGCATCAAATTGTTTATCGTTAACACCGGGAATGATAGCAACATCTTCCCCTTTTGCAGGTGCTGAAATGAGCACATAACGCGCACCTGCGTGAATATGCTGGAGCGCTTCATCACGCTTCGTGTAACATCCTGAACAATCCACCACCCAATCAATGCGATGTTTTTTCCAATCAGCCTCTTGAGGATCACATGCAGCGATAATATCAATGCTCACACCATCAACAATGAGCGCATTATTTTTTTGCTCTACCGCACCGTGATAGGTACCCATAAGCGTGTCGTATTTGAATTGATGTGCCACATGCTCACGCATGCTAGGACCAATATTGATGGCAACAATACTAACCTTTTTCTTAGCCGCTGGGTCTGCTAGCAGAACGCGCAAGAATGTTCTGCCAATGCGGCCAAATCCATTAATAGCAATCCGCATCACCGTTATTCTCCTTGTGCGTTATGCCACTCCTGAACCATAGTAAGAAGGGCATGTTCACCTGCCTTATCAATAAGCGGAGGCTCCATCAACACCGGAATATGGCGCAGTGATTCGTGCAACACAAAAGTACGCAGCGCCTGGCTTCCCATAACGCCTTCACCCACCGTACCATGACGATCAATACGCGCACCACGCCGTTCGCACGAATCATTCAGATGAATAAGTACAATACGCTCAAGCCCCACTGTATCTGCAAGCAAATCAATAAATGACTGCAATCCGTCAGAAGTTGTTACTTCGTAACCGTAGGCAAATGCATGCGCTGTATCTATGCAAAAACGCAGCCGCTCTGGCTGATCAACTTTCTCAAGTAGCACACGAAAGTCAGTAATATCGCTGCCTACACATAAATTGCCGTGCGCAGTATTTTCAAGCACAAATACAATCTCTCGCTCATGTTTCATAGCACGATTAAGTGCACGTGCAAGTGCATCAATACCCTGGGATTTTTCTTGCGCTCCTTTTGCCGAACCCGGATGCAAAATAAGATGTGTAAATTCCAGCGCTCGCGCTAAAGTAAGTTCTCGCAACAGCGCACGGTATCCATTATTCTCAAGACCCGCAAGATTAATCCAATAAGAACCATGCACATACAATTCTTGAAAATGCTTGCGCCGCATCACTAAAAAGGCCGCACAATCATCTTGAGTAGGCTCTATAAGCCGCTTGGTATCTTGCAAAACAAGGAAACACTGAAAGAAAGAAAGTGATAGTTCTGTTGCATGCAATGCAAGCTCAGTTAAGGAGTTTTTAAGTCGCAGATGAAGCCCTATCTTCCTTTTCATACCACATCTCTATGAATTTAATTGTCCTGCAATTGCTTTGCACACGCGGATTCACCGCCTAAGTATTTGCCCAGCACTTGCATAAAATCGTCCTTAACGCGTTTCAAATCATGCTCGCTCATTGCTTCAAAGCGTAGGGATACTACCGGTTGCGTATTAGATGCGCGTACCAACCCCCATCCATAAGGCCAGGTTACACGAATTCCATCAATAGCTATAATCTCTGCATTAGCATGCTTTTCAAAAGTAGTGCGCACATCACGCAACAAAGCATCTTTATCTGCAGGATTATACGGTATGCGATATTCACGCGTACTAAACATACGCGGCAATGCATCGACAAGTTCTTCAAGTGTTTTTCCTGATGCAAGCAACATCTCAAAAAGACGCATCATAGCGTAGATTGCATCATCATATCCGAAATATCTGTCAGCAAAGAAAAAGTGACAGCTTAATTCTCCTGCAAGCAGTGCATGCTTGGCGCGCATTTCATTTTTTATGATTGCATGTCCTGAAGGCGACATATGGGGAATAAGCCCGTGCTTTTTCAGATCGCTGATCAATGCAGCAGATGCTTTCACATCAAAGACTACGTGTGTTCCTGGATGCTCTTGCGCTATATAGCGAGCAAAAAGTGCGAGCAGCTGATCACCTGATATTAAGCGGCCATCTTTAGTCATGGGAGTCATGCGATCTGCATCGCCGTCAATCCCTACTCCCACTGTTGCATCACTGTTTTGCAACACCTGTTTAACATCTTGCATGTTGGCAAGTACTGTAGGATCTGCTTCATGGTTGGGATAGTTGCCATCAACTTCTTCACATAGCAATTGTACATGCTCCCAACTCATTATGCGCACCAGCTGAGGTACAGCAGCTCCTGCAGCGCCATTGCCTAAATCTACAACTGCTTTTATAGGAGCTTTTTTCAAATGCGAAAAATGATCTGCAAGCCACGTTATATATTCGGGAACTATCAGATTTTCTGTATAACTGCCTTTGTGATGAGCATCAATATGTGCATGTTCACGAAAAAGTGACTTGATGATTTGAATTTCTTTTCCCCACACCGATGCACTGCCCAAGCACATTTTAATGCCATTATATTCTTTAGGATTGTGTGATGCAGTAATCATAAGTCCAGCATCTACAGGACGCGTGTGAACGGCAAAATAGAGCGCGGGAGATGGGCATAGCCCTATAAATTCTACATTAATGCCGCTATCAATGAGAGCACGGCAAACATGTTCTTTAATAACAGGCGAATGGGTTCTGCCATCCATGCCCACAGCAATAGTTTTTATGTCTTTGTTTTTTGTGTGCATGAAATAAGCAATAGCACGCGTAAGATCATATACATCATCAACGACAAGCTCATGCCCTACCTTGCCACGGATATCATACTCTCGGAAGATAATATCATTCATCCCGCGCATACTCCTGCACAATAATCTGTCGTTTTTATGCGTCACACGTTACCGAAACAATGACCTATTTGCAATCAAAATGCAAGACAGGTGGCGCTCGCTCATTTGAATCGCTTGTGATACACTGACCCGCCAAGAACGATACACATTTTTTTGCATAGCTGTTGCCATGATACCACTCACGCTACGTTTGCAAAACTTTCTTAGTTACGCCGATCCGCAAGAAATAGATTTTGCATCGCATCATCTTATTTGCTTGTCGGGCAAAAATGGCCATGGCAAATCAGCACTACTGGACGCAATCACGTGGGCCTTGTGGGGTCAAGCACGTAAAATAAGTGGCGTTGTAAAAGCTGATCAAGGGCTGCTGCGCTTAGGCCAAAGCCACATG
>JAGVMI010000120.1 GCA_020053845.1 Candidatus Babeliales bacterium | reverse complement strand
CTGCAAAGAAAGCACGCCTTGCCATTCAGCATCTTGCAACAGGCGATCGACACTACATTGCTGGTGAGGAAACTGCTGCATACACCTATCCTTCATGGTCACCTTTTTATCAACAGTTTCCATTAGTGTTACGTGTATCATAAGCTTCTTATATCGACAGAGTATGCCTGCTTTACTACACTATAAGGAAAGTCATACCTGCGTGTAAAAGACTTAAGAAATCTTATAATCGAGTGAACTATGAAAAAGAAACGACCAGGTAACCCGTTTATGAGTAGTGGGCCGCGCAATCTTTTTATCGCGACTATTATTTTAGTTGGCTCATTAGCTATCTTATATCGCCTAACAGATTATAGCAGACATATCCAGAGCATTGCGTACTCAACGTTCCTTGATAAAGTTGAGCGTTCGCAAGTGAAGCATGTGCAAATAGCAGGTAGTGAAATCTACGGTGTGCTTAAAGACGGCAGTCGTTTTGAAACAATTGCACCAGCTCATCCACAAGAATGGAACTTCTTACGCTCACATCAAGTAGAGTTTTCAATAGGTGGCCAAGCTGGACAGCTGAGCATATGGTACATTTTACCGCTCATTTCAGTGCTAATAGCACTTGCTGCATTATGGTATGTAATGCGTCAAGCACGTGGCTCCAACAATAGCAATAGCGGTGGCGGGAATATCTTTTCCATGGGGAAAAGTCGTGCACGGCTTTTCATGCCATCAACGATCAAAGAAACATTCAATTCGGTAGCGGGTGCAGCAGAAGCGAAAGAAGAGCTGCAAGACGTTGTCGACTTTCTCAAAAATCCTGAAAAGTACGAACGTCTTGGCGCTAAAATGACCCGTGGCGTGTTGCTTGTGGGTGCTCCTGGTAATGGTAAAACATTGCTAGCTCGGGCAGTTGCAGGTGAAGCAAATTGTCCGTTCTTTAGTGTGAGCGGTTCAGATTTTATCGAAGTATTTGTCGGTGTGGGTGCTGCGCGTGTGAGAGATCTATTTGCGCAGGCGCGTAAATATTCTCCAAGCATTATCTTTATCGATGAAATTGATGCTATTGGTAGGCAGCGTACAGGCGGTATTGGCGGCGGTCATGAAGAACGCGATCAAACGCTTAATCAGCTGCTCACCGAAATGGATGGCTTTCAGACTACTGGCGGCTCGGTAATTGTCATAGCAGCTACCAACCGTGCTGATGTTCTTGATATTGCATTGCTGCGTCCCGGACGTTTTGATAAGCGCGTTGAAGTTCCCTATCCGGATCTTGCAAGCCGCGAAGAAATTCTTGGAGTGCATGCACGATCAGTGAAAATTGCCACAGACGTTGATCTTAAAAAGATTGCACGAGGTACGCCAGGATTTTCAGGTGCTGATCTTGCAAACTTGATCAATGAAGCTGCGATCATTGCATCGAAAAACAATCAAGCTGAAGTTACTACGAAAGATTTCGAAGAAGCGCGCGATAAGGTATTGCTTGGTAAAGAAATAAAAACTATTGCGCTTACCGAAGAAGATCGCAAAATTACTTCATATCATGAGGCAGGGCATGCGCTCGTACGCCTTTTGGTTCCAGAACACACTGATCCGCTGCATAAGGTTACTATTATTCCACGAGGTAGGGCGCTTGGCGTTACGCATTCGCTGCCTGAGCGTGAGAAGTACACAACTACCAAAGAGGAAATGCTTGCTTCCATAGCAGCAGCTTTGGGTGGACGTGCGGCTGAGGAGCTCGTGTTTGGTATTGAAACAACGGGTGCATACAGCGATCTTGTGGCTGCAACTGAGATTGCACGCAAAATGGTATGTCTCTACGGTATGTCTTATCTAGGGCCCATTATTTATACCCAGCGCCATGGTGAGTTTGAGTATTCTGAGCGTACTGCAGAAAAAATCGATGAAGCGGTCTACCGTATTATGGAAGACAGTGCTAAGCGTGCGCGTGATTTGCTTGATGCGCATCGGGATAAGCTTGATGCATTAGCACAAGCATTGCTTGAAAGAGAGACGATGTTTGCCAGTGAAATTTATGAGCTGCTTGGCATAGAGCCTCGCGTTGAGCATCGCTTTTAGTACGTTGTGCGCAAAGGGAAGCTATGTGCCAAGGTGAGTGGGCATCCTTGCTTGAGCCGATAGTACGTCGTGCTGGAGGTATTATTCTTGATTATCAAGGTAAGGATCTCAAGCAAGAGCTTAAGGCTGATTCTAGTACCGTGACCATTGCTGATAAGGCAAGTGAGCAGTATCTTATCGAGCAACTTACCCCTTTGATCCAAGGGGCGGGATTTCTTGCAGAAGAATCTGGACGTAAAACAACCGACAGTCCTTACTGCTGGGTGATTGATCCACTTGATGGTACGAGTAACTTTGCCCATGGGCTTTCCTACTTTTGCGTATCGGTGGGGCTGATGTATGATGGACAGGTGCAGTGTGGTGCCATATACTATCCCTTTGCAGACCAGTTTTTCTTCGCCCAGCGGGGCAAGGGTGCTTGGTGCAATGGAAAGCGCCTGCAAGTTTCTCAGGTACAGGCTATAGAGCGTAGCTTTGTAGTTACAGCACTGCCCTACCGTAGGAACGCCATACCTGATGCCTTGGGGCTGGCCAACAGGATAGCTCAAGTGGTGAGTGGTATGCGTTATCCCGGGGCTATAGCTTTAGACCTTGCCCATGTGGCAATGGGTGCTTTTGATGGTGCCCTATACGCAGATGCCTCTTGGTGGGATCTGGCAGCGGGGGTTCTGCTTGTAACCGAAGCGGGGGGAAAAGTGGGTACTTTTGATGGTCCATTGGTGGAAAAAGTCTCTACATCGTGCGTGGCAGGCAATAAAGGGATACAAGAACAGCTCGTTCTGCTCCTAAACTGATTGCGCAAGTTGAAAAAAGTAGCGATTCTAGTACAATCAAAACGATACAACGTCGCTTTTTGTTCGTTAGAACTCCGAAGGATTGAGCGTACATGGCAAGGATTTGTACAGTTTGTCAAAAAGGTCCGCACGTTGCGAATCTAGTGAGCAACGCAAATAACAGGGTCAAGCGCTGGGTTTACCCAAATGTCCATGCAATGCGTTACACAAGACCGGATGACAACAAAAATAGAGTGCAGCGAGGCAAGGTATGTACCGGGTGCCTCAAAGCTGGCAAAGTGCTAAAAGTTGTGTAATCGCCGTTGAGTATAAAGGTTTTTCATGCCTGTTATTAAATCAGCTAAGAAACGAGCAAAACAAAGCGAAAAAAGACGCTTGGTAAATACAGCTCGCAAAAGCGCTATCAAAACCGCAGTAAAGCGTGTTGTTGAAGCGATCGAATTGAATGAAGTGGCTAAGGCTCGCGAGCTTCTCAAAGATGCTGAAGCTAAGCTTGCACGTGCTAAAAACAAAGGCACATTTCACGCAAATACCGTAGCGCGCAAAATTGGCCGCTTGGCAAAGCGTGTTGCAGCAGCTGAACGCCCAGCGGCGTAATCGGCTAAAGCTACAAACAAATTGAAAAGCCCCCTCAAATCGAGGGGGCTTTTTTTATGAAGGTCGGGGCTACTGCTTGATCACTTCGAGCCTCACTCGGCCATTTTCCATGATAAGATGCACTTCGTGTGGCATACTTTCTACTATTTTTTTCCAAGCATCGAGTATTTCAATGAAGTTGTCAGGAGATAGGTAAAGATATGGCGGCTCTGCATTATTAATATCAGATGCGAATTTTAAGCCGTGTTCTGTTTTATGGATGTATGTTAGGTTACTTCCAGATCGTGTTTTATCAGGATTTAGCGCCCACTGGTAATATCTATCAATGCCAAAGCATCGACAATCTGAGGTGAGGAAATCACCCAATATATCCAGCTCATCTACATCAGTAAAAACATTGTATCCTTTGAAAACATCATCCCATTGCAAAATTGCTAATCCAGCCGTAGTAGTCATCGTGTAATATCCGGGAAACATGTTATAATTTTTCCACTTGGAGTCAGTACAACACGTACTTCTGTTTGTTCTATAAATCCGCGTATAATTATCTTGCCCTTCTTGCCTATTTGTCTTCTATGAGGTTGATCAAGCATACGAGTAACTCGAGTAAGCACTTCCGCTCTCGTCCAATGTTTAGGGAAAAAGCTTTTTTCCTCCCACATTCCATTAAACCATACCTCAGCCTTGTACATGCCATTAGGTAGCTGCCCAAGTACACGAATTTTACCGTGTGCTTCTAGATAACCTAAGTAGTCATGATGTAACCCACCAAGCTCGCCAAACTTATTTACTTCGCCTTCAAATACATGAACAAGTGTTTTATCGTTATCCAAAAGATACTTCTCAAACACTGTTCTCAAATGATCGATTTCATCAGCAAGCGGCTTATACAACCCTGCAAGGCCCAGAAGGCTACCACTCGTAAGTTCTTTTTCTGCACTAAAGAATGATAGTTGCGCCGCTTCCTGTGCGATATGCACTGCTCCCACATCTGCGACAGCAAGCATGTACTGTTCACCAGTGACTGCTTTGCTTGCGCGATCAATAATGTGTGGTGCTTGGTGCGCTGCATGTGTGAAGAAAGAAAGCAGCACGCCTAAACATTTTCCAGTCAATACCGTTTGCGTTACGGTTGCTGCAATTTTTTGCGTTGCTTGTGGGCCAGTAAGCGATGCTATACTTCGCTTGATAGCTGCAGCTACGGTCTCAAGTATGCGGCCGCGATCATCAAGATATGCTTCTATATCGTGATCGTTGTCAGCATCCATCAATGTTTCAATGAGCCCCAGTTCATGAAACATCCGTAATGTGCACCGCACCATCTCATGCGAGCTGCGCGCAAGCTGCTTACATGTGTGATAAGGATGCACAAATGTACTTACCGTTTCTTCAATGCCCTCACCTATGCCACTGATTGCAGCTTCAAGATAGCGATACAATGAATGTGCCCAATCGATAGTAGCTACAGCATGCTTGATATCATTCTCATGTACGCATATACGGCCTGCATCGATTGCTTGGGCAAGTATTGGGCGATATGTGTTGATTGCAGCAATATTTTTTAGATGCGCAGTGTCATGCGCGAGCGATACGCATTCTGCATGCAGCGCATGCTGCAATACATTGCCTATGCATTGTGTATAGTGCTTATCATCGAGATTATGTACACGCAGAAATCTGCGCGTTGTGCGATCGAGGGAATATGATCGCGTAGCAATGTCATGTATGCCCTCATACAATGCAATCTCTGCTTTGCATCGCTCGGGGCGCTCGCCAAAAAAAGGCACATACTCGCAGTGTATTATTGGCGATGGATACGGAGTGTCTTCTTGCTTGCCGTCAGATCGCCACCACTGATAACACCAGTGCACAGCGCATACAAGTGCAGGCACAATGCCACATATTCCCGTTGCACCAGCCATGTAAGGCACATGGCCACTCATTATCGTTGATGGTGGTTTATCTATGAAATGTAATTTTTCAGAGTAAAAACTTGCCGAAAACGTATGACTTATCCATACAAAAATACCCAAGAACAATAAGACAAAACGCAAATCTGTGTGCTTCATTGATGCTTCACGTTTCCGTCCAAATGATTATGTGGATTGTGCGCAGCAGGGCATTGTATGCTACCTATGGGTTATGCATTAATACTTTCGTTTACTTGCCATTGCTTTGGCACCAGATCAATGCCAGCAAGGTCGCAAGCAGGCCATTAGTGCGGGCCTCATCAGACTGCGATACGTTTTCTTCTATAACAATATTGCGTATCTTATTGCAGCCATAGAAACTTACTAAAAGCCAGAGGGCGTGCTGTAAGCCTTGGGCATTATTCCCAAATATATGCAGTCCATCAAGACAACGAGCAATCTGGCTTGTAGCAATCCCTGTGATGATTCCGGCTGTGATGGGTATGGCGTAATGTGATACAATTGCTGAGTGTTTACGTTCTGCAGTCTTCTCTTTGACAGCTTTTTTCAAACATACAGCTGTGGAAGTAGATAGCATGCTGCTTGCGCTTATGAAAAAGGCAAGAGCTAAGCGGCGTGAGTGCATCATGATATGTCCTTTTTAGTTTCTTATTCGTATGCGATCTGCAGTATAGGCGATGAAGATGCATGTTGTCTATCAACCTACGGCGGTTTGCTGCATGCTATCTGCGTATCGCTTATATTCAACTAAGAAATTGCGTGCAATGAGTGTTACTGCTTGCGCTGTTCCTATGTTCTCAACAAGAGCAACTAACGTGAGTGGTCGGTGATCTTTATACTGAAATGTGGCAACAAACCACCCGTGTTCTAAGTATTCTGGCCCACATTTGCGCAGGGTAAGATCACTCGTTTGTGCGGTACTGGTTTTTGCATAAATTTCTATATCGGTTACTTGTTTTACTCGTCTGCCTGTCCCTTTTTTGACTGTAGCGCGCATTGATTTTTTCAAGAATGCACGTGTTTCTTCGCTAATATCCAGAGGGGTGCTTTCTATAGGTGAATCAAGCAGAATACGTGGTTTTACGAGATAGCCGCTATATATAGCAGATATCATCATGGCTACTTGCAAAGGGGTGGCGAGTACGAAGCTTTGGCCTATGGTTACCGAAAGGGTTTCACCTAACCACCATTGCTCGCCTTTTGTTTCAAGTTTCCACTGTTTAGTAGGTATAAGGCCGGCACGCTCCTGCAGAGGAATGCCCGTTTTCTTCCCAAGGCCGAACTTATTTGCATACTCAGCGAGAACATCCACATCAATGTGTTTTCCGATGTTGTAGAAGGGGATATTACATGATTGTGCAATTGCTTGGGCAGTAGATAGCTCTCCATGCCCCTGCCTTCTGTGACACCAATACGTACGGTTTCCACAGGTAATATTGCCTGTACAGGTGATGTGCTCGTGCGGATCTATCAAACCATGCTCGAGCGCAGCGCTTATGGTTACCAATTTAAATATTGAGCCGGGAGGATAGCTTGTGCAAGCACGATTGAGAAATGGTTGTTTCACTTGGAGTGCTTGCCATTGCTCGTAGCTGAGCGGTTTGAGAAAAAGCGATGGGTCAAAATCAGGACGTGAGACAAGGGCAAGAAGCGATCCATCATGCGGGTCCATAACAATAAGGGCGCCTGCATGGTCGGATGGAAAAATCCGTTCACATAATTTTTGTAAAGGTAAGTCTATTGTAGTCTGGATATCCATACCAGCATGAGCTTTCTCGAGCTCAACATGCGCAAGCTTTTTACCTGCAGAGTTAACAGTATGCATAATGAAGCCGGTTTTGCCCTTCAGGGAATATTCGAGCAGCTTTTCTAAGCCCGTTTTGCCGTGTGATTCAAGTGCAACATCATACCCTAAATAACCTACTACATGGCTTGCGACAGAGCCATGTGGGTAGTAGCGTTCAAAACTATGTGTAATACATACATTGGGATTGTTGGGCAACTGTTCTGCAATTTTACATAACTGCTCAAATGAGAGATCGCGTGCAAGAGACAGTCGCGTATAGCGCCTTTCCGCGTATGCAATTTCTTGTAGTTGTGCGGGTGAGGTAAAATCGCTGTTCGTAATGTGTCCCAGATGAGCTAGGCAGGCAAGCTGCTCAGTGCTTAGCGTTCTATTGCCAGATCCCTGCCACGCCAATGAAGTGAGTGGACGATTGGTTACCATAAGTTTGCCATTGCGGTCAGTGATATTGCCACGTAGCGGTTGTGTGGTTTCCAAGCGCAGAAAGTTTTTTTGGCAACGTGTAGTAAACTGCTCGGATAAATGTACTTGCAGCTGTATAAGACGTATAACAATTACTCCCAGAAGCAGTGTTACGGCGAGCGCCGCATGCATGAGCTTCCTATCAAGAGGAGTGGTAAGTGGTATCATGAATCAGGCTCATTACGCTGTATTATATCATGCACGGGATGCATGGTTTCACACATATGCGTAAGATCCTCTGGCGTTATCTGCGTGTAAATTTGTGTGCTTGAGAGCGAACTGTGCCCGAGTAATTCCTGCACTACCCGCATATCCGCGCCTGCACTGAGCAGATGCGTTGCATATGAGTGGCGAATAAGGTGGGGCGTGATAATGCGCTTACTGGTAAGAAATTTGCGAAATGAAAGCAAGATACGCTGTATGGATCGGCTGGTAAGTTGCTCCCCGCGATAATTGATGAGCAAAGGCTCTTGTTGAGAAGCGGCTACAGAACGTTCTTTGCTTAAATAGTCTATAATGCGTTCCTTGGCTTTATTACCAAAGAGTACTATGCGTTCTTTGTTGCCCTTGCCACGAATACGCATTGTTTTCTCGCGCATATCTATATGCTCAAGACGAATGCTTATAAGCTCTGAACAACGGATACCAGTTGCATACAGAATTTCAAGTACCGTTTTATCGCGGATGGGGCTGGGCGATCCGAGCTCTTCATCTTTAACGCCATCAAGCAGATGGTTGATCTCATCAATGGTAAGAAATCTGGGCAACTTTTTGGCAACGCGTGGACGTTTGAGTTCAAGATTCAGATTTACACCATGTGTGAGCATATAGCGCTCAAATGATCGAAAGCATGAAAATTTGCGTGCGATAGAGCTATTATTGATTCGCTTATAGTACAAGCTCACGAGATAGCGCTCGAGTGCAGTACGCAATGAGAGAGGGGCAGGATATGTTTTGGCAACATCTTCCCAAAACGATATAAACAGCTCCAGATCACCTGTATATGATTTGAGGGTATTGAGTGCAAGCCTACGTTCAATCTCCATGTGGATGAGAAATTGATCTTTGTAGGATATGAATGATTCAAGTGTCATGCGATCTCCTACTGTTCGAGCAAATTGTATTCTTTACAACGTCGGTTAACTGATGAGCGATTGACACCCAAAAAGGTAGCAATTTTGTTCTGATTTTTAAACTTATGCCACAATATTCCCATTATTGTTTGATCTTTGAGTGCATACTTTCCTAAGCGTGCGGCCTTGATGAGCTCTGGATCGGATACTTCATATGCAGGATCAAAATCGAGATCATCGTATACTTGATTGCGCTTTGACTTTTGTACGAGTGCTTGCTGCACCTTCACTTTTAATTCATACAAGCTTGCAGGGCGTTTAAGCGCAATGCGGTTTTTGTCTTTATCAGTAAGCTCTAAAAACATTTTAAAATCATGTGTTTTGATTGCCTGCTCGGCAAAGCCATCGGCAAGTGAATAGAGCTCTGGTTCTGCAAGAGTTATAAGCGGAGGTAATGACACGTGCATTTGCTTGAGACGTTCATGAAGTGCCGGGCAGAATGATCCTTCCTGTACTAGATGTTGTAGATTTTGTGCGCTTGAGCAAATAATACGCACATCGCTAGGGATTTTCTGATCGCTTTTAAACATGCGAAACATACCGTAGCGCAAAAACTCAGCAAGAAGTTGCTGTGCATCAATATCGAGAAAATGCACATTCTTGATAAAGAGTGTTCCCGAGCTGTTCAGCTTTTCAAGCAGGGGATATTCTTGATGGCCAGAGCACAATACAGGGCTCAAGCCG
>JAGVMI010000122.1 GCA_020053845.1 Candidatus Babeliales bacterium | reverse complement strand
TTCAGTAATTTTTTTTAAATGTTCATCATTTTCAAAATACGATGCGTGCATTTTATCGCCATCTTCAAGCTTAGCGTGCGTTTGAGAAATCCAAGAAGTTGTCTGCGGATCTTGCATTGCTGGCAATAATTGAGTGTGTTTTTGCAATCTTTCTGCCAAATCAACTGCATGAGCAAGATATCGAGCATTTTTTGCTGTCCAATCTAGAAGTTCAATCATCTTTTTTGGGTTGAGAAACATTGCTTGCATACTAGGATTTGCTTGAGCTGTTTTTGTAATCCCATGATACAAAAGAGGCGTCAAATGCCCATTAAATTCTTTAGGAAATTCCGCTTCCTGTGCCGGCGATGGCGCTTGTTCCATGCTCGTAACAGTAGTTGTTAATAATAATAGTAACGATGCTAACAATACTCTTTTCATGTACGATCTCCTTAATACTATACAATTTTTTCTGGTGCATGCGGCATTACGCGTGCCATAACTGATTCTAATATTTTTCGTGAAATAATTTTTTGTTTTTCAAGAGCTTCCATTGCTTCCTGCAAAGTTTGTGTAATATCAGGAAAGTTTAGATAGCACGGTTCTCGTTCGAGCCGCTTTACTGCTGCAAGAAGTATGCCAGATATTGTTGAATGAGCGGTATGATTAGAAGTTGCATGTTGATCTTCATGATATTTGAATGCTTCCGTAAGTGTTTGATGCAAGGTGGCTGAATTGTCTTTCGCGTGCTTGGTTATTTCTAGCAGAGTACGTGCCAATGTTGCATTAAAAATTCGATGAGGAATAGCTTGTTGAGCTTCAAGGCATTGAGTGATTCGAAAGAGAGTGTTTACCAAAGGAGAGCTTTGTTGAGCTGATTGAGAATTAACGCTTGCTAATTGTTGCTGTGCTTGAAGCAATGCATTATTTGCTTCGTTGATTTCTTTCATAATATCAAGGGCATCTACTGCATTGGGATTATCTTGAGCCCGCGCAATGGCTCGCGCATTGAGTCCAAATTTATCTTGTAGATCAAATAATGCGTCCGCAGTGATAAGCAGGTGGGCAATTTTTAAATGATTGCTAGCAACCGCTTGCATCAATGCAGTTCTTCCCTCATCATTTTGACTATCTAAAAGTGCACCAGCATCAAGAAGTTCCTTTGTTGTTTTATTGTCACCATTATAAGCTGCCACCTCTAATGGGGTTGATCCGGCCATATCAGCAGTATTAGTCTTTGCTCCAGATTCAAGAAGCTGCTTAATAATCGGATAATGCTTTCTGGCAACTGCTTCTAATAGAGGAGTGCGTCCAAGTCTTTCTTGCCAGTTTAAGGCGATGTCTTTGTCTTTAAGAAGACTCTGTGCATCAGAAATAATGTTAAAAGCTGCTGCATGAAAAAGTTCTTTTCCACCATGAAGACGAGCCATTGTTTGAGCTTTAAAAGCAACAATTCGAGGATCTTTCATTATCGGCAAAAAATCTTTCTGTTCAAATAGATCCATTATCTGCACAACATGTGCAGTATACTGCGCACGAGTTAAAAACCACTGCAACGTAGCCAACATAACTTTTGACCGATTTATAATCGAATGGAATGAGGTATTTGTGGCAGCAGTTGTTGTAATACCCTCTGCAAGAATGGCAGGAAGATGTGGCTCAGCATTGCCCCATTGCGTGGCAGATGTTGTGGATTCTAGAGTGCTAAATTTCCCTTGGAGATCAGCTGATTTATATTTTTTAGCCGCTTGCGTAAGTAGTTGCTGTATCTCTGGGTTTTGGTGAGATGGGAGTGGTATTGCGCCATAATCAAGCAAGAGCTTTATTTTTGAAATCTTTTCTGCTTGCAGAGCGACGCTGAGCGGTGTGCGGCCGTAGTTATCGCGAACTTCTGTGCTGCAACCAGCAGCAAGCAGGAATGTCATTTGATTTTCAGATCCATAGTCGCCAATGTTTAAAAGTGGTGTCTCCCTATACCGCCCGTCTTTATAATTTAAATCTATTGTTCGGCTGTTAAGAAGGGATGGTGTTGGATCTGGCTGAGTATATGATCTTACTGATTCAAACAATTTCATTCCGTTTTGCAATAGCCCGGCCCTGCTGCTCAGCCAATTAGTGATACAGGGCTCTTGCATTACAGGAAGCATTCTATTGTTTTGTTGTAATCTTTGAGCCAAATCAACGACGTGTGCTAGATAGCGCGTTTCGGCTGAGGCCCAATTAAGTACGCCCAGCATGTTCTGGGGCACATTAATTGCGGCAGCAAAGTTGGGGTTGCATCGAGCCTTTTTGGTGATTCCATGATACAAAAGAGGTGTAAGATTGCCTTTCAGTTCGGTAGGAAATCCTTCTTCATACGATGGCGCTTGCTCCATGCTTAAAATAGAGAAGGTGAATGCTAACGATACTAACAATACTCTTTTCATGTGCGATCTCCTTAATTAATTTTATCGCACCGAGTATACGTTAAATTATACGTTCAGGCGACAAGAAGATACGCTGAAAAGCTTTATGCAAGTATACCAAAAGCATCTTTAATAAATTCATGATCGCCAACAAGATCAAAGACATCTTTTTCACTCACGCCGGGAGTAATGGCATACTCAGTTGCTGTTGGAGTATGGCGAGTTTCTGCTTTAAAGTTTTTGCAGGTGAGCGGATATGCAGTTTCTAATTCAGTCAGCGCATGAAAGTGTGTTGCAACTAAGGCAAGGCAGCAGGGGCTTGCTGCAAGCCGCTCTATAAATTTATAAGCAGCTTTTTGCCCGAGCTCAAATTGCGTGCTATTAAACAATTCATCAATAACTACCATAATTTTGGCCGTTGGATTTTTAGCAGTAAGCTCCAGCGCTGTTTGTGCAAAATCAATAGATGCGCTAAAAAGAGATTGCCCCTCTTTTACTCTACTGCTCATATTAAGCGCGGTGCGGATTGCATCGAGTGGGGTAAGTATCATCCGAGTTGCTGGGGCCATGCCAATCGTTTGGGCTAAAATGCATGCAACGGCAAAAGAAGAAAGCCCGGTTGTTTTACCGGCTTTATTAGGCCCGGTTACAACCATTATACGCGCAGGATTATTCACGGTGGCCACGCTCATAGTGCCTGCAAGCGGATGCGCTTGCTTCATAAGCGGATTCCACAAATGCTCGATAGAAATGGCTGGGGTATCTGCCGTTTGATATTCTGCAAAGCAATAGGTGGTTGGTTTGCCAGCGTGATGATTATACAGTGTTGCGCAAGAAAGGCGCGCATCCACATCGCCCACAAAGGCACAGGCTCTTACTAATTTTTCATAATTTTTTTGCATAAGGGCATAGGCGCGTAAAATATTGCCCGGGCGAGAAAAATAAGAAGCCTCACTCGTGAAGGTGTTCGTTTTTAATAAGGTGCGTAATTCATACAGTTCTGGATCAGCATCAAGCTCAAAAAAGTCTCTGGTGTGCTGGTTTTGCGTTAAGCACGGGCAAGAAACACTTTTTGCATGAAGCAGTTCATGAAGCTGGGTGGCGTGTTGCAAGCATGCGCCCACGCGAATCAGCTCAGTCTGCATATGTTTTAAGATTTTTGCTCGATGTATTACGTGCTCGATCATACCTTTAACGCCAATTGCATGGATGCCCATATGCACAATATTATAAATATCATACAGTGCTTGAGATCCCACCGTTGCGCCGGAATGATTGTGCCCTTCATGACTATGGCCATGGCCGCAACAAATGCCCAATTCACTGTGCAATTTTTCACT
>JAGVMI010000098.1 GCA_020053845.1 Candidatus Babeliales bacterium | reverse complement strand
TTCAAGCTTGAAGCCCGCGCGGCCCACAAATTTAGGTTCTTCCACATCAAGACGCACAGGCAGATCGGCACGCAGCATTGTGCCTGGCTTTGTCAGTTGCTTGTCATCAGCGTATGCTTTGCCCTGCATGATCCATCCTTGAATCTGCTGGCGGCTATAATGCGGATATATTTCTGCAAGCAACTGATCAAACCGTTTTTTTTCTATGGCCATGATACTCTAATGCGTTTTTATACTACAAAAGGAAGGTTTCGTGTGATGCCGCCTTTGATTGCACTATTCGCTTGAGCAAGCTTCACCATCTCACAGCTGAGTTGCGTAGGAACATAGTTGAAATCTTTGGCGAGGCGCGATTCCTCTTCCATTACTTTTTCCCATGGCAGAGCAATCATAATGTTATCTGAAACTCGCGATACATTATCTGAAAACTTGAACACAAGCAGTTTACTTTGCGCGCTTTTTCTAATGGCACCACGAAACTCTTCGAGTGTGCCTACTTTAATGCCATTCACTTCATTGATAGTGCTTCCAAGCGCTACGTTGCGCGCACGATAGAGCTGACAACTTGGGAAAATATGTGTCACTACAAGCGCTGGTGTGCTTTGTGCTTTTATCTCGCCAAATCGCGCAAGTCCTGGTGCTTGAGGCCCAAGAAGCTGAAAGTGATTTTTGGTCAATTGCATCACCACCATACCCGAGAAAACTTCGTAATCTACCTCTTCAAATCCTGGGTATACTTTGCGAATTGCAGGGAGTTCAGCGAGATCAAACTTGAAAGAAAATTCTTTACGCTCGCCATAGCGGTATACTACTACGCGAATGTTTTCACCAATAGCGAGCCGACTTACATAATCAACAATCGACAACTTATCTTCACTCCATGGCATGCTCATTTCACCAAACATGTCCACGGGATAGCCATTGATTTCATAAACCATATCACCGCTTGCTACACCTGCTTTTTCAAGCGCACTACCACGCACTACATCAACCACGTAGCAGCCACACGGACGAGGATTGCCAAAATATTCTGCAAGCGCTTCTGTGCCATTATTAAATAGCACGCCCAAGCAAGGTTTGCGCAGCAGTTTTACTTTGTACAAATCAGGCAAGATAGTTCTGAGCTCATTGATAGGAATAGCGTAGCCCACATTTTGAGCCTGAGGAATGTTTGCCACATTGATACCAATTACCTCTCCTTGCGGATTGAGTAATGGACCACCTGAATTGCCAGGATTAATCGGAGCACTGGTTTGAATCAAATGCTGCTCACGCCCACTCACCACACCAGTAGTACTTTTAAGCGACTGCTGACCTAATGGATATCCTACCGCAAGCACTTCATCTGAACGCCTGATAAGATCTGAATCGCCCAATGGCAGATAAGGGATTGTGCCAAGCTCTCTACGTATGGTTTCTACATCATCGCCATTAACACGCAAAAGCGCTATATCGCGCTCAGGACTTACGCCCACAATATGCGCATCAATAATACGCTTTCCTAAAGAAGGAATTTGAATCCACACTGATTTGGCTTGATCTACCACATGCGCATTAGTGATGATATCACCCTGATCGTTGATAAAAAATCCAGTTCCTTGTGCAGTACCTTGCGCGGGCGTTTTATAGGGCTGGAGCATATCAATCTCTGCTACCTGGGCAACAATTTGCACCACAGTATCTTTGATGCGCTCCTGAACCGGACGCCACAAGCATGCAGATGATACTACACGTTCTATAACCTGAGGCTTCACATTGACTGCTTCACGTGCTGGCACAAATTCGTGGCGCACTTCATGCCATCGAGATTCTAAATCTGCTTGCCTTTTGAGCAAGTAGTAACCCGCAAGGGCCAAAAACCCAAGGGCACCGATCAGTGTACATATGATAAATGAGGTTCTTTTGTCCATTAACAGATTATTCATAGGATTAGACCTTTGGCTCATCGATCGCATTCACGCTACAGCGTCCTTTTATGCAGCCTTAGTGTACCCCAATTACCTGTAAAGACCAAACACCGGCTCACGCCGCTCGATAGCCACCATCAAGCGGGTTGTCAAAACAGCGTAAAAACAGTAGCTTTAGAACTGTTTCCTATTCAACTTTATGTACTATGCTTGCCATGACCCGCAAGGAGTTATTCGTCATGAGTTCACCATCAACCGCAGCATCTGCTCTTGATACCATAGTTGCCCTTTCCAAGCGTCGCGGCTTTGTTTACCAGTCTGCTGATATTTACGGCGGCCTTAACGGGGTATACGATTTTGGGCATCTGGGCTCACTCATGCTTGATAACATTCGCGCAGCATGGAAACACTCGGTCAAGGCACAGCCTTACGGCCCCGTGATGATGCTTGAAGGTGCCTTGCTGGCTCCCGAAGCAGTGTGGAAGGCGTCAGGCCATGTGGATAATTTCCATGATCCTATGGTAGATTGCACTGCATGCAAAAAAAGATTTCGCGCTGATGAGTTTGATCTTTCCCAGGGCTGCCCCAATTGCGGCGCTCATGCGTGGACGGACATTCGTCAATTTAACATGATGTTTAAAACGCAGCTTGGTGCAACCGCTGATAGCAGCGCTCTTGCCTATCTGCGCCCTGAAACAGCTCAAGCTATTTTTGTTAATTTCAAAAATGTTTACTCAACGTACCGCGTAAAGTTACCTTTTGGTATTGCTCAAATTGGTAAATCATTCCGCAATGAAATTACCCCAAAGCAATTTTTATTCCGCGTACGCGAGTTTGAACAGATGGAACTTGAATGGTTCTGCAAACCAACAGAATCAGATAATTTTTTTGATATCTGGCAAGCAGCGCGTCGTAATTTTTACCGTGCTATTGGTTTGCGTGATGAGAATGTGCGCATGAGGCCACACGCTGCAGATGAGTTGGCACATTACTCAAAATGCTGCATCGACGTTGAATATCAGTTTCCTTTCGGATGGAAAGAGCTTGAGGGTATTGCGCATCGCAGTGATTTCGATCTTTCGCAGCATGCAAGCCATTCAGGAAAAGATCTCAACGTATTTGATGAAGAACTCAAGTTATCTTACACGCCACACGTTGTTGAGTGCTCAGTAGGTACAGGAAGGTTATTTTTGGCGCTTCTTTTTGATGCATATCATGAAGATACGCTCGGCGGTGAACAACGCGTAGTACTCAAGCTGGCTCCTCAGATTGCACCAATTAAGGCAGCTTTCTTGCCACTTGTTAAAAAGCTTAATGAACCAATGTTTGCAATCTATGAAGCAATTGCACGCCGCGGTATTGAAGTTGAATTCGATGATTCAGGATCTATCGGTAAGCGCTATCGTCGCCACGATGAAATCGGTACACCCGTGTGCTTCACTTACGATTTTGATAGCCAAAATGATCATTGCATAACTGCACGAAATCGTGACACATTAGTGCAGGAAAGAATCAGCATTGATTCTCTTGAGCGCTATTTAAACGATCTGCTACGGTAGCACTATAATTACACACCACGTGAAGTAAAAAAAGGAATAATGTGGAGAGTAGACACGTAGGATCTAACGGCAAAGCGCATCTTTCATTTTTTGACCGGTGCGCTTTTCGTACTAAGTTGTACTATGAGCGACTCGGCGCACACGTACACAAGCCACACGCTGATTTCTTGCTTGGTTTTCTTTTCTATCTTGAAGCAATATTTTTTATACCCACTGATCCTATGCTCATCATTTACTGCTTTGAGCTTCCTCAGCGAGCACTTGCATTTGCAAGCATTGCAACATTTGGTTCTGTACTGGGTGGCATGACAAGCTATGCACTAGGCGCGTTATTGTGGGACACGGTAGGCCCGCAAATAATACACAACCGTATCATTAATTACATTCTCACACCCGAAGGCTTTGCCTATCTTTCTGCACAATATCGTACACATGAGTGGCTCGCTATTCTCATTGCAGGATTTACTCCCATCCCCTATAAAGCAGCAACGCTGACTGCTGGATTTTGCAAATTATCAATCGTACCGTTCATCATATGTTCTGCAATCGCTCGTGGAGCGCGTTTTTTCATGCTCGCGATTATTATTAAGTTGTTTGGCAATCGTATTAAAGAATCTTTAAATCAATATCTCACCGCACTCACCCTCGCAGCAGCTGTCATCGTTATAGGTGCGTGGTTTGTTTTAAGATAAAGGGCTTTGCGCTCTTTCTTTGGCAATATAACCGTGTTACAATCAACATCTGAGCACGCGTAACAGCTGAAACAAGGGTCTGCATGAATATAATGAAACATCTGGCTCACGCATCACCTGGGCTGGTGGTACTTATATCAATGTGCGCCGTTATTGTCTTGGGTACCGTACTGCTGGCTATGCCATGCGCACGCACTGCTCCCGTGGCAATCATAGACCTTCTTTTTACCGCAACCTCAGCAACATGCGTAACTGGGCTTTTCACTATACCCATCGATCACTTTACTATAATAGGCCATGCTATCATCATGGTGCTCATTCAGATTGGCGGGCTTGGACTTATCACCATGACGCTTATGTTTTTTTCCTTATTCACTAATCTTGGCTTTTCAAC
>JAGVMI010000043.1 GCA_020053845.1 Candidatus Babeliales bacterium | reverse complement strand
TCTCATCCCATTGCATAAACAACTTTTTGAGTTTTGCTACGGTAGGGCTTGCATTAAGATCTTGCATTGGATTTTGTGCCACATCACAAAGTTCATAATGTTTAAAATTGGCCAGAGCTTGCACATGGACGCTATCCGTTTCTGCTGCATGAAGCGCAGTCTTTAATTCAGGCATAAGCTGGGCGACCTGCTCAGGAGTTAAAACAGGCACAGGTTGAGCAATCCTGCTATCCATGGCCAGAGCGCATTGCGCCGCCAGGAACAGAATTACTGGCAAAAATATGAGTTTGTCAGAAATATAGTGGACATTCATAGAGCCTCCATCTCTCTTTTCATCCTATATATTTCTTATTGTAAATATTTATACAAAGAAATCAAGGGCTATTCAGCCAAAAAAGGCCTCAAAAATGGCCTAGGAGCAACGTTTTTAAATGTAGCCCCGCAGCAGGGGGCATTGCGGGGCTTGCACGGGGCTAGAAACGGGCAAAAGGCCTTATTAATGGGCTTTTTTAGTGGTATATTGATCTAGTACTCGTAATCTACTTTTTAGGGGATTGGCAGCTATGAAAAAGTTATTGAGCATATTCTTATTTTCTGCAGCTTCTTTGGATGCATCATACGTGTATGCGGGAGTGCAAGGTAAACTCAAGCCTCAAATGATTGGTGTTGTTGCTCATTGGAGTTATACAACGCATTATCCTACTCAAGGATGGGCAAATATTTCTGCGCCTGTTGATCTTGTGCGTTTTTGCTTTCCCGAGCTTGGCAAGGATGCGGATACTTACGGGCTTGTAGAGCTTGAAGACTCTGCGGACATGATACTTTTCGTGATAGATTCAGAAACACAGAAAGTTCTGCACGCTGTATTGCTATCGATTGAGCAGCGCAATGATAAGCGATATGTAAAGCCAGTAATATATGACAATCCGCAAGAGCTTTTCGAACAAGTTTATAATGTGCTTTGGTTTGGCGGAGCTGTAGGATCGTATGCATCTGCATTGCATGACAGTGCGCATGCAGAGTTATGTGTGCCAACCTGCGGTCAAGATGGCCGGGAGTACGAGCGCATAAAAAAGTTTGCTGAAAAGTATCAGGCAATACGCGACTTGTGCGCAGAGCAAAAAAATACAGCGCATCAGCAGGAGAAAAACGTAGCGAGCGCGCAAGCAAAGCTGCGAATGCTTGCGGCAATGCGTGTAGCTACAGCTCGTAGACACAAATAAGAATAAAAAACATCTTCATAAAATGTTTGTTAATGAGATCTTTCTCAAATCGATTAATGGGGGGACACCATATGAAACGCATGATTAAAGCATTAATGGCTAGCTTGATTTTGACTTCCTGTGCAGTGCGGGCTATTGAGCTGAATCCAAAAACAGTAAAAAAAGTGTATTTTGCGAGCGCGCATATCAGGGGTGACAACATAAAAGATGCTGCTAGAACATCTGGCAACATTACCGTGCTAGTGGTGCGTTTTACCAATAAAGAGGAAATACTGGTAGTTGCCTCTAATTCATTGCCAGGCGCTAAACCATTTAGCGCGCATACACGTGCCACAATCAATTACACCGGCGAATCTCAGATAGTAGAAGTGCCTAATGCTCAAGAAGTGTTTGAGTATGTTCGTGCCTTTTATTTTGACCATTACGCCCCAAAAACTGATGAGAAAGGTTTTGAGGTTACATTGGCAGTGCATGCCCCTACTGAAGATTATGTGTGGTTAGTAGAACAATTCGGTACCACGCAGCTGCTCTAAAAGGATGTTTGCATGAAACGTTTGCTAATAAACTTATTTCTTTCTTTTTGCGTACTTACAGCGCCACATATGAGTGTCGCGAACGTAAGCAAAGCGCAAGAAGTTGAGCAAAAAGAACACGCAAAAAAAGCTGATAATAAAAAGCGTCTCAATGCTTTTGAGCAATTGGTGTGTGTTATGGCGCTCGGTATAACTGCAATACTTGTAATTGGAGTTGTATGTGCGCACAAAGACTCTCATAGTCAGCTACATGAGAGATCTGATCATGCGCACGATAAAAAAGACGCGCAACAAGATCCTTCCATAAATGCTCAGGCATCATAGGTATTACATGAAAATGCTATTGAGAGCACTAGCCCTATCGCTTTGCCTGCTTATTCTGCCGGGCTGTGTACGCAAAAACAGCGTTATGCGTGTGGATCCTTTGCTTATGATGCATCCTGCGTTTTTTGTCGGGTATACGGTTTGGTTGTGCGCTCCAATTCTATTCTGTGTTGGCGCATGCATGTATACGTATCGATGTTGGAAGCAATCATGCGAGCGCAAGCAAGAAATGGCGCGGGGCACTATATGGCATTCACGATTTTCACAAGAAAAAGAACAGTTAACTCAAACTACGGATACGCACTATGAAAAAACTACTCTATGCAATCATGCTACTCGCTCAAACAACACTGCTGCCACATGTAGCCCATGCGCAAGAAGCAGCTGAATCTGCTCAGCCTATAGCGTATGCGCGAGTGTATAATGATGAGCAGCTACTTTATGAAATATATGTGGGCGGCAATGCTGGCGCTGATTCAATCGTAATACAGATGATAAATAGGGCGGGAGATTCAACCTATATACGCGGCAAGCTTATTAATCAGAGCTTGCGTGGTGCTGCAGCTATCAATGAATCTATTTTTAGCGAATATGTTCAGCAGGATAACGCGTATCTCAATGAGGGCGAGTATGATGTCATTCACATTGATTGTAACGAATATGCAGTTGATTACTTCTGTCCATGCGGTATGGAGAAGCTTCCAAAAGAGTTTTTTGAGAATCTTCCTCAAGAGTTGTTCATTAATTCACTTGCCTTGATCTACAGAAGTACAAACTTTGAAAGAGATCCGATCGAGATCTATGCGAGCGGCATCGATGATGATTTAAAGCGGGATGAAGCACGCCTAATCTGTGTTGATAACGATAGTTT
>JAGVMI010000104.1 GCA_020053845.1 Candidatus Babeliales bacterium | reverse complement strand
GTGGCAATTACGGGCAAAGAAGAATCGAAGTATCAGCCATATGCGCAGATTGAAGCAGGCATCAAAGAATATCTGGAGCGCGAAAAGCGGGTACAAGCGTATGAACAGGAAATCAATAAGCTGATTGATCAGTACAAGATTTCGCGTAGCAAGAGCATTGAAGCTGCAATGGAAGAAATGCGCAAGCAGATGAATGCGGCACAACCGCAAGGTATGTAAAAAGAGACAATAGACGTAGCAAAGGCCCATGGCATGTGCTATGGGCCTTTTATCATGAAAGTGCGCACACCATGATGAGTACGAAAAATGTTTTATTGTGTGTAACGCAAATCGTGCATCGCGTTACTTGTGCACTGATTGTGCTTGTGCATGTGTCGCTGTCCATTGCCGCAGTGCCAGGGCAGCAGGTTGTCGATGCTGATAATTGGTACACTATTGATACAATTCAAGCCGCAGTGTTTACTCCCGAAGGTACGCATATCATCACACTTTCAGATGTAACGCGCCCCAATCTAGCGGGCGTGATACGTACTCTGGATGAAATGGTGTTTGAAGTGCTCGTGTATCTTGATGCAAAAAAGTTCAAAGCGCTTCCTGATGAGCACGCTCTCGATAAGTATTTGGCATCTATTCAACGTGCCAATAATCTAACGCGCGAAGATTTGAAACGTATGTTTGCATCCGCTGGTTACTCGTATGAAGAAGGCCGAGAACAACTCAAGATGATGCAAGCTGTTAACTCAATGATATCGCAGCGTGTGCGTTCGGGCCTTATTGTACCGCGCAAAGATGTAGTAGCGTACTACGAATCGCATCCAGAAACTGAGCAAGCGCAGGTGCGCATTGAGCATGCATTGGTGCCATTCAGCGCAACTCAATCAAAAGAAGCGCAAAAGGCAGCATTGATGAAGCACATAAAAACTGGCATAGCGCCTGTAACCATCACGTGGGAATCACCATTTTGGGTGAAGCCTTCTGAAGTTGCAGTGGATAAGCAGTTTATCTTTTCCATGAAAGCTGGTCAGGTATGTATGCCAATTGAAACGGATGCAGGATTTGAGCTATACCGCATTGTGGAAAAGAAAGATGAGCGTGTAAAAACACTTGATGAACGTTATCAAGATATTGTTGATAAACTTATTGAGCCACAATACTACAAGATGCTGGGCAGATATAAAGATGGCTTATTCAAAGAAGCATCGATTGTTTATTTTTGATAACACCCCAATCATTATCAGGACTCGTTTATGAAACGATTAGCGATAGCGATGGTGGTGATGAAGCTTGTGATACCAAATATTATTAATGCAATGCCTCCCGTTGCAGGTGGTGAGCAACGTTTACTGTCTACGAGTGAGATGCTACTGAATGCAGCATTCTCTCAACGAGAAGGAGCGTATGCTTTAGTAATTGATCTTATAGAAAGTGGTCAGCGAGTTACTGTTGGCGACTTGCAAAAAATAGCTGCAATTGAGCAGCGTTATGGCATGACTCAAAATGGCATGACTCAAACAACTCGATTGCTTGAAATAATCACTAGGCAAAAAGTACAGCATGAAAAACATAAAGAGCAAGACAAACTTGAGTATTCTGAAGATGCGGTTTCTAAAGTTTGCCCAAACATAGTTACAGAGACAATAGGCGGCTGTAAGATTCAGTAACAATACATTATGTTTCTTCTTGCTGAGATTGTTCTGCTTGTTGTGCAAGCTCAAGTGCCTTCTCAATAAGTATTTCTTTACGAGATTGAAACTCTGGGCGTGTATCAAAATACGCGCCCAGAAGTGTGTTCAAATCACTATCTGCTTTTATGGCGCCTATTCTTCTTTCACGCATTATCACTTTTCTGACGGGAAATATTCCCACGAGATACATAGCATCATTGCACGCCGCTTGCACTGCTTTAACATCAACACGATCTTTCACATGATCGGGAATGTGGTACACAATTTTGAGTACCGCATCCTTGATTGTGTGATGTGCTAAAGCATCAAGAATTTGCTGGGTATGAGGTACGGTTTCATTAAGGTGCAATTCTATTTGGATAAATGGACGAATGCTAACCGGAATGAATTGATGAGATGTTTTGCCTTTGGCCTCGATGGTTACTAAGCAAAATCCTTTCCCTTCTTTACGCTCACCAAAATCAATGCGTTCAATAGAGCCTGAATATACCACTGCGGGATATCCACCTTCATTGAGATTTTGATAGCGGTGCAAATGTCCGAGTGCAACGTAGTCAAAGGGTTCAATGGCAAGCTCTGAAGGGAGAAATAAAGGGTCAGTGCCATACACTGCACGCTTTTCAGAGCCAGAAAAAATGCCGTTGGCTACGGTCAGATGGCCTGCAAGCACTGCAGGTATTTGAGGATCAAGCTTGTGAGCCAAATCTTTAATAATAGATACCACTGCTTTTGAGATATACATAGTGATCTCAGAAGCGGATTTCATGAGATGTTTTTCTGAGATTGATACAGTATTGCGCGTTGGCCAGGGGATGCCCACAATGTTGATCGGGCCATTTTTGGTCTGCAAAGGCAGAATGGTAGGCTTTGAAATAACGTGAAATCCTGAAAGTGGCATTTCGCCAAAAATATCCAGTGCATGCGCTTTGCCAAAGCTGAGTGGATTGTCATGATTGCCAATCACAATAATGATAGGAATACCTGCTTTGTGTAGCCGCAGAAAAGATTGGAAAAGTAATTTTTGTTGCGTTTGGCTTGGGTGAGCAGTTTTATATGCATCACCGCTAAATAAAAAGAAATCTACTTGCTCATTAATTGCGGTGTCAATGCATTCATTGAGCGCACGAAAAAAATCCAAAAGACGGGTATGGATACCCGTCTTTGGATCTATCTTGCCGTAATTTTCCATGCCAAAATGAATATCGGCAGTATGTATAAAGCGAATCATACGCTGTTACTCAAGTGATTCTATTTCGCTATCAGTTCTGATTGCACATATAAACGATGTGGCATCAGTTTCAGTATGCTCTTTTGTGGAAACATGTGCACGTTTTGACTGCATTCTTTCAGCATATAAATGCTTGTTTACTTGGCGCGCACGGGCGATAGCGAGTGCAAGATCGGGCACATCATCGGTAATTACAGATCCTGCAGCGGTGAATGCCCCTTTGCCGATGCTTACCGGAGCTACTATGCTATTGTTGCTGCCAATGTATGCCTGATCTGCAATTACTGTGTGATGTTTTGTAGAGCCATCGTAGTTGCATACAATAGTGCCGGCACCAATATTAACTTGCGAGCCTACCGTAGTATCGCCAATGTATGATAAGTGCTTAGCTTTAGTGTATTCGCCAATGCGGCTACGTTTTACTTCTACAAAATTGCCGATAATTGAGTGATCTTCTGCAGTAACCTGTTCGCACAAATGTGCAAAAGGCCCTACTTGTACATCGTTACCCAGTATGCTGCGTTTGACTATGCTATGTGACTCAATCGTGCAATTATCACCGACAATACTTGATTCAATAATCGAGAATGCGTGTACTGTGCAATCTGTACCAATACGTGTATTGCCAAGTAGATGCGCGCCACAGCCAATAACTGAACCGCTTCCTATGGTTACACCCAGATCTATATGTACATTCTGTGCAGCAGTGAAGCGAATGCCTTCGGACATCCAGTATTTAATAAGTTCAGCGCGTGTGATTTGTTCCACTGCCCATAATTCTTGAAAAGTGTTTACGCCTCTGATGCGATCAAAAGGAGCAACAGTTGTGCACACAGGCAGCTGTTTTTCACTTGCAATTTTGACAAGATCGGTAATGTAAAATTCTTGCGCCTTTTCATTGAGCGTAATGTTGCTAATGCTTTGTTCTAAGAATGCGCGTGATGCAATATACACGCCTGCATTAATGCAGCAGTGTTCGTGTGCGTCGCCGGTGAATTCTTTCGCCTCTACAATTTCAATACGCCCATCGGCGGTGATGACGCGTCCATAGCTGTGTAGCGGCTCACTATTGTGTGCTACTACAAAACTGATAGCTGCCTGGGATGCGCAATGTTTTTGATACAGCTCTTCGATAATGCGCGCAGTAAGAAGCGGTACATCACCATTAAGTATGAGGATATGATCCTGCGTCCAATGATGTTGTGAACAAATAATTGCATGGCCTGTGCCGCGTTGTTCTTCTTGCTCAATAAATGCCACACGTTCATCGTGGGCATGTGTGATAGCAGCGGTAACGAGATCCTTTTGATACCCAACAACAACTGCAGTAGGTATGGCAAGCGATTCAAGAAGTTTGGTGGTATAGAGCACCATTTCTTGTCCGCAAATTTTTTCGACGAGCTTGGTACGTTTAGTTTTGAAGCGACTCGACTTGCCAGCGGCAAGCACGATTGCTTGAAGGCCCGTGAGCATATGCATCTCCTTTTTCCGGAAATATGAGTTGGTGATTATGCAGTAGCTTATGATGTCTCATGACGGGTTACTCATTCTATAGAATCTTTCCTCGTCAGGCAACACAGCGATCGACCCATTGACACTCGTTTTAAAGAAACGACCGAGAGCGTAATTGCTGCTTTTCAAGTTGAAGCTAATCCGGTATTATGATGCTCAAATGCATCGTTCATGTACCATTGGAGAGATGGCAGAGTGGTCGAATGCGGCCGCCTCGAAAGCGGTTATCCCGTGATAAACGGGATCGGGGGTTCGAATCCCCCTCTCTCCTCCATAAAAGAGTAGGATTAGCTGCATGCGCGATCGTTGATAAAAGGGCTGTCGTCAGACAATGAGGTACAGTGCGCGGTGAGCTTCTGATCGCATCTTCCAGCTACCATGCAGGCACGTACACGTCAGGTATATGCAAGGTAGGTCATGCCACGAAACAAGTTTTTTTCCGTTGGGTTTCTTCTCCTAGTATGTGCGTCGTCCGCTTACGCTTGTTACTACGATAATCGATGGATACCGTTTATTGCGGCACCACGAATCGAGCCGGATGGAGATCAGTCACGTTTTAGGATTGATACTTTTGCGGCTACAGCGAGCAAAGCTGTTGATGATAATGAACGCCAAATTACAATCCCGCGTCTTTATGGAAGATTTGATCAAAATCAACTTGCGCAAGCAATGGTCAAAGCTGGGTATCCCAATCTGGTGCCTTCAGCGTTACGTAATGGGCGCATACCGTGGCTTGTTACCGGTAAGATTCAAGCGCAGGGCGTTGTGCTTTCATATTTCCAACAAGTGTGCGATTGGTTTGCGTATGGATTTGATATGGCGGCTATGCGCGTAAATTCTGATCATTTTTTTAGATTACAGCGTCGCCGCATCAATGATGATGAAGAAACAAATCTGATTTTTGGCGCAAGCGATGAACAATTGCTTGATGATGTTCTTCGTGAAATGTTTGCAGTATTAGGACTGCAAGAAAATCATTCAGCCCAGGTAGGCTTTAGCGACATCAACTTTTTTGCTCGTGTCGGCTATGCATGTGATTATGTACTCAAGATGCGCTTTGTAGATGTAGGCGCGCGCCTTGGCGTATTCTTGCCAAGCGGGCTTCGTGCCAACATATGTGCGCCAGCATCTATTCCTTTTGGCGCTGATGGGCACTGGGGTATTTATGGCGGACTTGATGGGCTTTTTGAAATTAAAGAAGACATTAAAATTGGTTTTTATACTCACGCAAGTCACCGCTTTAAAAAGACCAGCATTGCACGTATTCCTCTTAATCAAGAACCTATAAATTTTGGTGCAGAAGTGGGGCCACTGGAAGTTGAACCAGGTACCACATTTGTATTCTCACCATTCATATCTGGCGAAAATTTAAGAAACGGCCTTGGGCTTGCCATGCAATATACCGCAACATATCATTCGAAAGACTGTTATCGTGACAAGCGCTGCCCTGAGCGCAAAGATGCTGCACCCGCTACACTTGAAGGTGTGGGGAAAGCAACACGTTGGGGAAGCGATTATGTTACACTCAATGTTTTCTATGATTTTGGTAAGGTAAAGGCTGAACGCGAACAGTATCCGATTTTCTGGCTGCGTTGGGATATTCCTGCACAATTTTACATGTCAAAGCAGGTGGCAATAACACATCGCATTTGTCTTGGCGTAGAATTTGCATTTTAAGCCAGCGCGCAAGAAAGCATATGCTGTTCACGTGGGAAGGTAAGCGGACCACCCCTAGGCAAGGATAACGATGCGTTTTTTCCCAGTAAGAAGATTATTTAACTTCTTCTCAAACGATCTAGCTATCGATTTGGGAACTGCCAATACGGTAGTGTACGTGCGCAATAAAGGTATTATGCTCAATGAGCCATCCGTCGTTGCTGTTAAAGCACAAACAAATCAAGTGCTTGCTGCGGGCAGAAGTGCAAAAGAAATGTTGGGCAAGACTCCTGAGGGTATCGTTGCCTGTCGTCCATTGCGTGATGGCGTGATTGCCAACTTTGAGCTAACCGAAAGTATGATTCGTCACTTTATCAGAGCAGTGCACAATGATCGTCGCCGTTTGGTACAGCCACGCATGATTATTGGTGTGCCATCAGGCATTACGCAGGTAGAAAAACGTGCTGTGCGCGAGTCGGCAATGCTTGCAGGGGCGAGTGATGTACGCACTATTACTGAACCTATGGCTGCTGCTATTGGGGCAGGCTTAGCAGTGGAAGAGCCATCGGGTAATTTCATTGTTGATATTGGTGGCGGCACCACAGAAGTTGCTATCATATCGCTCAAATCGATCGTCTTTTGCCGTTCGGTGCGTGTAGGCGGCGATGAGATGGATAGGGCTATTGTGCAATACGTTAAGCGCAAGTACAATTTACTTATTGGTGAGCGTACTGCAGAGCGTATTAAGATTGAAATTGGTTCAGCATTGCTTGATGCAACTATCAGCCAGGCGAGTATGGAAGTTAAGGGGCGCGATCTTGTTACTGGCGTTCCAAAAACTATCATTCTGACAAGCCCGGAAGTGAACGAAGCATTACTTGAAACCATCGCAAGCATTATCGAAGTAGTGCGCGTAGCGCTTGAAAATACTCCGCCCGAATTGTCTTCAGATCTTGTTGATCGCGGTATTGTAATGGCAGGTGGCGGATCGCTATTAAAATCACTCGACGCATTGATTGCAAAAGAAACAGGATTGCCAGTACGTGTAGCAGATGACCCGCTTTTTTGCGTAGTAAATGGTGCGGGCAAGGTTCTTGAAAATATTGATTTTTATCAAGATGCGCTCATGGTGTGAGCAGCACACAATACAACGGATACTAATTCGTGGCACATGTACATGGCATTCGCCTCAAGAAAGAATTTGGGCAACACTTTTTACGTGAGCAGCGCTACGTCGATTCGATGATAAGCGCGGTTCAGATTACGAATAACACCAGTGTGTTTGAAGTCGGGCCTGGAGATGGTTTTCTCACACATGCAATACTTGCAACGCGTGTGGCGCGTTTGTGGTCATTTGAGATTGATGATGACTGGGCAACGCATCTGACTTCGACAATCACTGATGCACGCTTCAAGCTTGTGCACCAAAACTTTCTTGATATTGATTTCAGCATGTTTGCTGAGCATCAGCCGTGGACTGTGCTTGCCAATTTACCGTATCTGATCACATTCCCGATTCTGCACAAACTTCAAGAGCATCGTCACTTACTCAAAGAGGGAGTGATTATGGTGCAGGAAGAAGTTGCGCAGAAGCTACTTAAAACATCAGGTAAGGGCTACGGATATCCATCGCTATTCTTCCAGAGATTTTTTGAATGGCGGCTTCTTGATAAGGTGCCGCCTTCAGCATTTATTCCACCTCCAAAGATTTTTTCCCGCCTTTTATATTTCAAAACAAAAGCGCATGTTCCCGCTATTAAGGACGAGTCACGCTTTTGGGAATTTATAAAAGTATGCTTTAAGCAGCCGCGCAGAACGCTGCTCAATAATCTTAAGCAATCACATTATGACGCTGATCGTGTTCCTGCAGATGTGCTCAAATTACGTGCGCAGCAAATGAATATTGATCAGCTTGTTGATTTGTGGAACGTGCTTAATACCACAGTATGACGTGTTACTTCATTCCAATCTGTGGTGTATTATTTTCCTGAATGCTTAAAGAAGTGTTCAACAGATTGCTCTTTATTCTCCCCAAAAGAGGATGGCGATTAGTGCCTGGCCGTGGATTGAGTAGCGTGTATTCTGCACTTGCTTTACGGAATGCTTCCGCAATCTGTGCGCGATAGAATTTTTCCGTGTAATCTTCAGGTTCAAAAGGCGCGATCAATTCAGACAGCTCTGATTTTTCTTGTGGTGATATGAATGGTGCCACTGTGTAAAGCTTGCCTGAGCCGTGTGCTTTAACCACCATAGCGCTATGTTCTGGGCGCACATCGCAGATAATCGGCTGGAGAAGCTGATCTGTTACAATGGTAGATGTATGCTTGGTGATAAAGGGCACTACACATACCGTAGGTAGCGGATAGAGTGGGTAATCTATGCGATAGTTAAGCGGTGTCCAGCCAAAAAACCATAATTCAGCGTGCCCTGGCGACATATCATGAAGAAGCCTACTTTTTCCTGATACAATTGAGCGGCGTTCGAAATTGCCTGCATTGGCAACACGTACAGGATCTAAGCGCGCGCTTCGGGTACAGCTGGTTACCTTCAGCTCGATTTGTCTGATTTTAGGTGCTGCATCTGCGGTGACGCAACGATTAAAGATGCGACTTGAAAATAGTGTATGTGTGGAAAAGAGATCTACTATTTGTACGCGATCGGCACGAGAGTAGATATTATAAATATTTTCAAACATGGGATGGTTAACAAAGCGTGCTGTTTCATGCTGCACGGGCATACCAAGCAGAATCAATTCATGGATAACTAACTCAGATTCGGGATGTAAGTTTTCACGCACAGCTGCAAGGTTGAGGCTTACGTTACCGCCGTGGCTGTACCCAATAACGCGCACACGCGGGTTAATACCACGGGCTTTCAACTTGCGCACTTCTTGCTCAAGCGCAGCAAATAATTCTTTTGCGTCGCGATAACGCGCTTTCATGCTCAAAAGTCCAGACCAGCCAAAAGTAAAATAGAGGTTGTGAGTAGAATCATGCCCACTTTTTATAAGCATTTCATCAAAAAGTAGCGCGAGTGCCGTTGCTGCATTGCCTTGCGCTACGGCATTTTTGTCCACAGGGTGAAATCCAGGACGCTGCATTGCCTGATTTTGATAAAAGTGCGGATTCTCACGCATAATAGAAACAGTGCGCGAATATACGCTATCTTCAACATCATCAGATAAAAAGCGCATGAAGTTATCAAGCGAGATATGATGCTTGACGCTCATCATGCCATGCACAAATACAGTAATCCAGGTTTCGGGTTGGTCTACTGCCGATGTGGTGGGAGGGGCAACGTGTGTAGCCAGCCGTTGAGCATGGATAGTGCTTGAAAAAACTGCAAGCACAATGCTGATAAGGCGGATAAATAGGGTAAAACCTGTGCAGCGGTTCATTACTCAATCCTTTTTTGTCACTATGCCTGTGCAAAAGCAGGCATGCTGTTTGCCTCAAGTGTAGCAAAAAAGATGTTACTCTCTGAGTTTTTTATATGCGTACTTCTCTCTTTAAACATACTATCAAGAAATCGACATTTGTTTCAAGCTGAAATAGTTGATCGTGGGATCGTCTGTGCTCTTTTTGCCCAGAAAGAAGCGCTTATTGGCCTACCTTTGCGTGTTGTATGAGTAGTGTGTTAGCCAATAAAAGAGGCAAAAATATGCAGTAGCGCATAATACTTACAGAAAGAGAGAGGATATGTTCAGACGTGCAGGCATGTGTTGCCATGAGTTTTGGGGATTGTTCAAGGTCTTTTGGCAACTTTTGTATGGTATTTGGCGTCTTTCACGCCTTCATCAGCCTATAGTATCGGTGTTTGGAGGGGCGCGCCTTACGGGAGAGGATCCTTATTTTAAAAAGGCACATATATTGAGTGAGCGATTTGTGGATCACGATATTTCCGTAGTTACAGGGGGGGGGCCAGGGGTAATGGAAGCTGCGGGATGTGGAGCGGTACACCATAAAAAAACCAAAGCGCGCAGCATAGGGATAGCCGTTAAGGATTTGGGCGAAGGAAAAAACCCGTGTGTTCAAGAATATTTTGAGCTCGATTACTTTTTTGCGCGCAAGTGGCTTCTTATTAACTATTCTATAGCCTTCATCGTATTTCCTGGAGGGTATGGCACGCTTGATGAACTTGCCGAGGTACTTACCCTTAGTCAAACCAAAAAACTCAAACAAGTGCCTATCGTGCTTATAGGTGTTGAATACTGGGCACCCTTCATGAGTTGGATCAAGCAAGAAGCACTTAAACATAACTTGGTTTCGTATCAAGATCTTGAGCTTTTTACGATTACTGATGATTTGGATGAAGCATTTCGTTTAGTACATGGCCATTGCGTGGCGCATAAGTAAGTATTGAGAGGAAAATATGTTGATTAAGCGTAGTGTTTTTAAAGATGCGCTACACATTATAAGTGCATGCCTGAAAGCAATGTTTCAGCTCTTAAGAGGCAGATGGGCGATAAGAAAAATGAGACGGCCTGTGGTGGCAATTTTTGGCGGCAAGGGCGCGCCACTTGAAGGCGCGTATGCACGACAAGCATATGATATTGCAGCGGCGTGTGTTGCTGCCGGTGCATCAGTTTTGACTGGTGGGGGGCCTGGTCTTATGGAAGCTGCAAACTGTGGCGCGCTTGATAAGGCGCAACAGCTGGGAATAAAAGAATGCTGTGCACTTGGGGTACGCATTGCAGCAGTTGATGAGGAATTTAATAGTAAGTGCACCTATCCTGTTGTTAAAGTGACTGATTTTTTTGCACGCAAGTGGCTTCTCATTGATTATTCTGATGCGATCATTGTGTATCCAGGCGGTATTGGTACCGCTGATGAACTTTTTCATGTGCTTAATTTGATTAAAACTAAAAAGATGAGCGCCATACCGCTCATTTTGGTTGATACGCAATATTGGAAGCCTATGATGGAGTGGTACCATAATCATGCGTATGCAAGTGGTTTTATCAAACCTGATGCTAAGGATCTGCTACGCGTTGCAGATGCAACAGATCATATCATGGAATATTTGAGACTTAAATCGCGCTAACAGTGCGCTTTTTTTAGTTTCCATTTCTAGTTGATAAATACAAGTGTCTGTGCTTAGCTCAAGCAAGATACACCCGAAGTTGTGCGCACAAAAACAATAAAGTTGCTCGAGCGCAAAAAGCGTAGATAGCACTATTTTACGCAAGAAGGTGAAGTAATGAGGAAACTAATACTGGTCTTGACAGCTTTTATTGTTGCTCCATCTGTTTGCGATACACGGCGCATTCAACTTGACGATGAGCGCCAGCAAGCATACAACAATAGACTATTCGCAGCATTCTTCCAGACGCTTCGGCAATCAGCGCCAGACATTAAAAATATTAACCCTGATGAAATTAATGTGCCCGACTATGCGGGTATGTACAGCAAGGCACTTGACCATAATGCAGTTACTGGTGTTTTGAGTGCACAAGGGCAAGTAAATTATGATCGTCTTTTAGTGGCGATCAATTCAGGCCTACAGGAAGATTACAATCTCATACAGCGCGCTGTGGGCGCGACTATGAAGCTTGCAGGGCCTCAGTCGGCAGATGCTTTTAGTATGCAAGGGCGAGATTCCTCTTTATTGCTTGCTATTGCACCACCAACATTGCAAAGTGCATGGGCTGCGGCAGAAATTCTTGAACTGTATTGGATGGAACTCTGTCGTGATATTCGTTTTGTAGATTGGGGAACAGGAATTGGCACCGACAATGATGGTCATGGCGGTTCTATTACGGGTAAAGCAATATTGGTGCTCAACAATTTGGGCAACGCGTATAAAGGCCCAAGAAATGGCATAGGCATGGTTGATGTACCAGTGCTATTTCGAGCAGACTATGCTGCAGCGAGTGTAGGGCCATTTGTATCGCAGTTTTTATTGCTTGATATTCATATGCAGCACAGCCCTTACTTGATTTACAAGCAGTATT